>JBAPMC010000434.1:0-5906 GCA_049278415.1 Solirubrobacteraceae bacterium | reverse complement strand
TGGTTGAGTGCCCCGACCTCTGCCGCCGCTTCACCGCGCGCGTGTTTGAGAACGTGCGAATTGCTCCCTCTCCACCGTGGTTGAAGGCGCGCCTCTCAGCTGCAGGACAGCGCCCGATCAACAACGTGGTGGACATCACCAACTATGTGATGCTGCTTTCAAGCCAGCCGCTGCACGCGTTCGACCTCGACCGCATTGCCGGCGGACGGCTTACGGTTAGGCGCGCCCACGATGGCGAGCAGGTGACCACGCTCGACGGCCAGGTGCGCACGCTCGACCGTGAGATGGTGGTGATTGACGATGCGCAGGGCCCTACATCGATCGCCGGCGTCATGGGCGGCGATCGCTCTGAGGTGCACGCTGGCACCACACGCGTGCTGATGGAGGTCGCCAACTGGAGTGGCCCCAACATTCATCGCACCTCATGGGCGCTTGGCTTGCGCAGCGAGGCGTCCGGGCGCTTTGAGAAGGGGCTGGCGCCCGAGCAGTGCATGCACGCGCAGGCGCTTGCCACTCATCTGATGATGCAGCTGTGTGGCGCAAGCGTCATCCCCGGCACGATCGACGTTGCCTGGGAGGGCACGCGCTCGCAAACCATTCGCTTGCGCGAGCAGCGCGTGCAAAGGATTCTCGGGATGCCCGTCCCGCGGGTGCGTCAGGCCGAGATTCTGCGGGCGCTTGACTTCGATGTCGAGGATGTGGCGGACCTCCCATCCGGGGGGCAGCCGGCCTTGGATGTGACGGTGCCGCCGCTGCGCCACAACGACGTGACGCGCGAGGCGGACCTGATCGAGGAGGTGGCGCGCATCAACGGCTTGGAGGGGCTGCCGGCGACGCTGCCTGCGCGCCGGGGCGCCTATGGCCGCCTCTCCCCGACACAGCGGTTGTACCGCCGTGCGGTGGATGCGCTGGTCGGGCGCGGGCTCTATGAGGCGGTGGGCTGGACTTTCACCGCGCCCACGCTCCACGACCGGCTGCGTCTTGGCCAAGACGACTCACGCCGGCGCGCGCCCGTGCTCGAGAACCCTCTGTCTGAGGATCAGTCGCTGCTGCGCACGACCCTGCTCGGCTCGTTGTTGGATGTGGCTGCGCACAACTCCGCCCGCGGGATGAGCGACTTGCGCCTCTTTGAGGTGGGGACGCTGTTCGTGCTTGGGGACAATGCGAAAGCCGCTGACGACGGCGCAGGCGCCGCCGACCAAGCCGCCGCGCGCGGGGAGACAGGGGTGCGCGAGCAGCGCGCGCTTGCTGTGCTGCTCAGCGGCCGCGTGGCGCCAGCCACTTGGCGCGCTCCCAATCCGGTAAAGGCGGACCTGTTCGCCGTCAAGGGCATCCTCGAGGCGCTCGGCGAGGCCCTAGGCGTGCAGCTCGAGTGTCGTCCCGCGGCTCAGCCGTTTCTGCACCCTGGGCGCTCGGCTGCTGTGCTGTGTGGCGGCGATGAGCTCGGCTGGCTCGGCGAGCTGCACCCACTCGTTGCGCGTGAGTGGGACATCGACGGCGCCGCTGTGATGGAGCTCCAGCTCGATCGGCTGCTAGCGATTGCAGCAGCGGAGAGCACCTATCGCGACGTGATCTCCTATCCGGCGCTGCGCCAGGATCTGGCTGTCGTGCTCCCCGAGCGGGTTGCCGCAGCGCAGGTGCTCGAGGCGGTTCGCGAGGCTGCGGGCAAGCTGCTCGACGAGGTCAGCGTGTTCGACGTCTATAGCGGCCCCCAGGTTGGCGAGGGGAGGCGCTCACTGGCGCTCTCGCTCGCCTTCAGGGCTGCCGACCGCACACTCACCGAGGAGGACGTGGCGCCCGTGCGCACTCGGATTGTTACCGCGCTTGCTGGGCTGGGGGGTGAGTTGCGTGGCTGAGCCATTCACCTCCAAGTCTGGCTCGGCTCAGCGCTTCGCGCCGGGCTCCCCACGTGTGCTCGTTGCAGGCGCCACGGGCTTCGCCGGGGCGCTGGCGGCTCATTTGCTGTGGCGTCATCCGCGCTTTGAGCTGGCCGCCGTCACGGGTCGCTCTGACGTGGGTAGGCGTTTGGAGGATCTCTATCCGCGCTACCGGGTGCCACTTGTGCTTGGAGAGCTCGACATCGATGGGCTCGAGCAAATCGATGCGGCGGTCGTCGCCTATCCGCATGCGGCGGCTGCGCCAACCGTCGGTGCGCTGCTCGATGGCGGCGTGCGGGTGGTCGATTTGAGCGCCGACTTCCGTCTGAGCACACTCTCAACCTACGAGCGGTGGTACGGCGCTCATCCGCGTCCGGAGCTATTCGACCGGGCCGTGTACGGGCTGACAGAGCTTCATCGCGAGCAGATCGCTGACGCGGCAATCGTCGCCAACCCGGGTTGCTATCCGACGGCGTCGGTGCTCGCGCTCGCGCCACTGGCCCGTGCTGGATTGCTCGCTGACGTCGTAATAGACGCCAAGCAGGGCATCTCCGGAGCGGGACGCACGGCCTCGATTGACACCACCCACCTTTCCTACACGGGCGAGAACATCATTCCCTACAAGGTTGCCGCCCACCGTCACACTCCTGAGATCGAGGAGCAGATCGATGAGCTTGACCCCACCCATCCGGGCCTGAGGGTTCAGTTCCAAGCGCACCTGGTGCCACTGGATCAGGGTGAGATGGCCAGTTGCTATGTAACGCCTACTCGCACCGTCTCGGCGGAGGAGTTGGCAAGCCTGTTCTCAAGCGCCTATGAGCACGAGCCGTTCGTGGAGGTTGTGGACGCGCCTCCCGGCGTGCGCGAGGTGCGCGAGACCAATTTTTGTCGTTTGTTTGCAGTTGCCGATTCACACACTGGCAAGCTGCTCGTGTTCTCCGCAATTGACAATTTGTGGAAGGGCACCTCCTCGCAAGCGGTTCAGAACCTCAATTTGATGTTTGGGCTTCCCGAGACAGAAGGTCTCTCATGAGCGTCGATATGACCCCGACGGGATGCGAGGTGTCGCTGTGAGCGCCGGCAAAGATGTGTGGGGCGACCGGTCCGCGGCGGGTCCGCCACAGCCGTTCTTTCATTCGCGCTGGGCGTCAGCGCCTGAGCATGTGCGCGACCTCGGGCCACACGCCGGTCTACCTGAGGGCTTTCGCGCCGCGGGCGTGGCGTGCGGAATCAAGCCGTCCGGCAATCCCGACCTGGGCTTGCTCGTGTGCGACTCGACAAGTCCTGTCTCTGCGGCTCGCTTCGCCGACACAGGCACGCCCGCCGCTCCCATTCTGCTCAACCAGGAGCGCTGTGAGCTCTCCGGGCTGCGGGTGCTGCTCGCCAATTCCGGCTGTGCCAACGCCGCCACCGGCCGGCGGGGGCTGGAAGACGCTGCAAAGACGCAGGGAGCCGCTGCGATCGCCACGGGCGTGGAGCCCGCGCAGGTCTTGCTCGGCTCTACCGGCGGCATCAGCCAACACTTGCCTGTGGAGAGCATGTTGCGCGGGATACTCGACGCTAGGGGCGGTCTGCGGCGCGAGGGGGACAGCGACTTCCAGCAGGCCATCCAGACCACCGATGCGTTTGAGAAGCGCGCCAACCTCGAGCTCGAGCTGCCTTCTGGCACGGTGCGGCTCAGCGCGCAGTGCAAGGGCGCGGGAATGATCTCGCCGCGCTTTGCCACCATGTTCTGCTTCGTGCAAACGGATGCCGCGCTTGCTCCCGAGACGGCGGAGCTGCTGCTCGGCGTATGCCTCAAGCGCTCGTTCGATCGCTGCACCGTCGATGGTCAGCTCTCGACGAACGACACCGCTGTGCTGATGTGCTCTGGGGAGAGCGGTGTTCAGATTGCTCCCGAGAGTGAGGACGAGCTGCGCTTTGGCGAGGCGCTGGATGGGCTTATGCGTCAGCTTGCGATCTTGATGGTCGCCGACGGCGAGGGCGCCCGGCGGATTGGACGCCTGGTTGTGCAGGGTGGTCACCAACCCACTGTTGAGCTCGCCGCCCGGGCGGTCGCCAACTCGCCGCTGGTGAAGACGGCGCTGCACGGCGCTGATCCGAACTGGGGGAGGATCGTGCAGGCCGTCGGCGGCGTTTTGCCTGGCACCGCTCCGCTTGCGATGGACATATCGCTCGAGGGCGCCCAGGTGTGCTCGGCAAGCGTCGCCGTCCCCTACGACGAGGCCGCGCTCATCGAGGCGCTTCAGGCGAAGGAGATCGAGTATGAGATCGTCCTGCCGGGCGAGGGCGCGGAAACCGAGGTCTTCTTCTCCGACCTCTCGCACGAGTACGTAACCATCAACGCCGATTACACAACATAAGGGGACTCGAGCCATGCGCGATGTAGCCACGCTCCTAGAGGCGCTCCCCTACATCCGGGAGTTTCATGGCAAGACCGTTGTCATCAAGTACGGCGGCGCCGCGATGGAGGACGCCGGCCTGCGTGAGGAGTTCGCACGCGACGTGGTGTTGCTCAAGTACGTCGGTCTGAACCCGATCGTGGTGCACGGAGGCGGCCCCGACATCACCGCATATATGGAGCGTCTCGGCCTGCCTGTCGAGTTCGTCGGCGGTCTGCGCGTGTCGAGTCCGCAGACGGTGGAGATCGCCAAGATGGTGCTAGTTGGGAAGGTCAACAAGGAGATCGTCCTGCGCCTGAACCGTCACGGCCAGCCCGCGGTGGGCCTTTGCGGCGACGATGGGTCGCTGTTCAGGGTTGCTCGTCGTGATGGCCCAAGCGGAGAGGACATCGGCCTTGTCGGCAGCATCGAGCGTGTCAACGTCGATGTGCTCGAACACGTTGCGCTCGACTACATACCCGTGATCGCTTCGGTCGGCGCCGATCGCGAGGGCAACTCCTACAACGTCAACGCCGATGAGGCGGCTGGCGCTGTTGCCGGGGCAATGGGCGCCTACAAGATTGTGTTCCTCACCGACGTAGCCGGCTGGCTCGCCAACGCCGATGACCCAGCCAGCCTGATCGGCCAAGCCAGCGCCTGCGAGATAGACGCACAACTCGCGAGCCTGCAGGGCGGCATGCGTCCGAAGCTGGCCGCCTGTGTTGACGCCATCAACGGAGGCGTCAACTCTGCCCACATCATCGACGGGCGCATTCCACATTCACTACTGCTCGAGCTGTTCACCGATGCTGGGATCGGCACAAAGATCGAGGCATCCGCATGAGCACGCATGCGGGCCAATTGGTGAGAGCATGAGTCTTGCGGCATTGCAGGAGTTGGAGCGGGCGAGCGTTGTGCCTTCCTACGCGCGCCTTCCGGTCGAGTTCGTGCGTGGCGCAGGCTCGCGTATGTGGGACAGCGACGGCGAGGAGTACCTCGACTTCCTGTGTGGCATCTCTGTGACGAGTCTCGGCCACTGCCATCCGCGGGTCATCGCAGCCGTGCGCGAGCAGGTGGGGCTGTTGATGCACGCGAGCAATCTCTTCTACACCGAGCCCGCCATGCGCCTCGCCGAGCGTCTTGCCGACTCGAGTCTGGGTGGCAAGGTCTATTTCTGTAACTCCGGCGCGGAGGCCAACGAGGCAGCCATCAAGCTGGCGCGCAAGGCCAAGCCCAGGGGGGACATAGTCGTGGTTCACCGTGCTTTTCACGGGCGCACATACGGCGCGCTGTCAGCCACCCCGCAGGAGGCAAAGCAAGCGCCTTTCGCTCCGCTCGTACCGGGCTTCAAGGCGGTTGCGCCTGAGCCAGACACGCTCACTGCGGCAATTGACGAGCGTACAGCCGCCGTCCTACTCGAGCCGATCCAGGGGGAGACAGGGGTCAACGTGCTCTCTGAGCAACTGCTCGCGGCGGCTCGCTCGGCTTGCGACGAGCACGGCGCGGCGCTCATCTTCGACGAGATCCAGTGCGGAATGGGTCGCACCGGCTCTCTGTGGGCCTACGAGCAAACCGGCGTGGTCCCCGACGCCCTCACGAGCGCAAAGGCGCTCGGCGGCGGCATGCCCATCGGCGCGCTCATCACGGG
>JBAPMC010000433.1:0-1704 GCA_049278415.1 Solirubrobacteraceae bacterium | reverse complement strand
TATGGCTTTGCTCGGTCTACGGCGGGGAGTGCAGGAGGAAGTGGCGGACACGGCTCTCGCCACCGAGGGCGCTGTCAGCAGCTAAGTTGTGGGGTAATGGCTGTCTGCGCGCATCTGGATGCGGTGGAGATCCTCGATCTGCCGGAGGAGGTGGCGGGCTGCGAGGAGTGCCTGGCGACCGGCGGTCACTGGGTGCACTTGCGGATGTGCCAGACCTGTGGGCACATCGGCTGCTGCGACAGCTCACCAGGGCGTCACGCAACCGCGCATAACCATGCCACAGGGCATCCAATCATCCGCTCGGCGGAGCCCGGCGAGGATTGGAGCTGGTGTTTCGTCGATGAGCTGATGTTGCAACTGCGCTAGTTGCTCAGTGCTTCGCGCAGCACCTCGAGCGCAGCCTCGATTTGGCTGACCTCACGTCCCCCGCCAACGGCTAGACGGCGGTCTTTTCCGCCTCCACCGCCGCCCACCACCTTCGCCACGGAGCGCACTATCCCCGGCGCATCGCCGGAGTCGCCGTCGATTGCCACGGCTATCGCAACCGACTCGCCATCCGGTGAGCCAATCAACCCCACCGTCGTGATGTCCGGTCGCTGGCTGAGCTCTGCAGCGATAACCCTCAAAGCCTGTTGATCGCGCTGATCGAGTCGCGCAACAACGCTTCCCTCGATGGCGGAATGCGCGAGCGAGGAGGCGAATTCACGGTCCGCATCAGCGGCGAGCGCTCGCCGCTGGCGTTCCTCGTGACTCAAAGATGTCTGCAAACGAGAGATCGCCTCCGGAACGGACTCGGCTCCCACGTGCAGAGCCTCCGCCGCCGAATGCAACAGCGTTCGGGCACGACGGTGATCCTCGTGCGCCGCCTTACCGGTGAGCGCCTCGATTCGCCGCAGGTTGGCTCCCACCGAGGACTCGCTGCGCACCACGAACGCCCCGATTCGCCCGAGCGCGGGTACGTGCGTGCCGCCGCACAGCTCGATCGAGTGCTCGCCAGCGCTTACAACCCGCACGATCTCGCCGTACTTGTCGCCGAAGAATGACATGGCGCCCGATGCACGTGCGCTCTCGAGTGTGCTCTCTTCTACCTCAACTGGCTCATCGCTGAGGATGTCTCCTACCACGAGCTCCTCGATCTGCGCAAGCTCCTCTTCACCGACCGGCGAGTGATGGTTGAAATCGAAGCGCAGGTAGTCGGGCTCCACGAGCGAGCCCTGCTGTTGCAGCTGTGGACCGAACACGTTGCGCAGCGCCCAGTGCAAGAGATGAGTGGCGGTGTGACTGCGTCCAATCGCCTCCCGTCGTTGGGCATCCACTCGCAACACAGCCTCTTGGTCCTCAACGAGCGTGCCGCTCTCAAGCGTCGCGCGGTGGCGGGTGATTCCCTCCAGTGGCCGGTCGGTGTCGATCACGCGGGCGCGTCCAGACTCGCTCTCGATCACCCCGGTGTCGCCCACCTGTCCGCCGCTTTCGGCATAAAAAGGCGTCTTCTCGGCAAACACTTCGAGTGTCTCGCCGTCGGGCGCCAGCAGCACGCGCAATAGCTTGCTGTGCACCTCCAGCTGCTCGTAGCCCACGAACTCGGTTGGCTGCAGTGCTCCGAGCTCAGCCAGCAAATCACCGCTTGCCTGGATCTCCTCAGCATCGCCCCCGCCCCCGCCCCCGCCGGCGCTGCGCGCCAGCTCGCGCTGGCGCTCCATCGAC
>JBAPMC010000432.1:0-7203 GCA_049278415.1 Solirubrobacteraceae bacterium | reverse complement strand
AGATATATGAGGCCGGCAGACCTTCCCGTTCCCGATCTCTCCTGCCGGGACGGGGGAAGTTGCTTAGACGAGGCTCTGTATGCGCTCCTGGACGCGGCCTGCAAGCTCTTCGCCGTCGCGTTGGCGGCGGCGTACCTCACGCTCGACGCGCCCACGTGTCTGGCGTACCTCGCGTTCGACCCGTACGCGTGTCTTGCGCACCTCGCGCTCGAGACGGTTGCGGGCGGTGTTGCCGCGTCGCTCGAACTTACGCAGCTGCGCGTTCGCCTTTGACGGGGTTGCATAGCTGCCGATCGTGTCGTTCACGCGCGCAAACACCTGTTCGCGGGCGATCAATGCGGCGCCAACGGGGATCAGCACGGCACGCTCGGCGTAGGAGCTGACAGTGCCGTTCTTGACGGCCTGAGCGGAGCGCTTAGCTGAGGCGCTGGAGTTGCTTGCTGTCGACGCGGATGCTGGGCGCTTGGTGGTCTTCGCTCGTGCCGCGCTCTTGGGCGCGGTGGAGCGGCGCGTCTTGGCGCTGCTTGCTGGAGTGGTTTGGACTGTTGCCATCTGGAGGGGGTCTCCTCTTTACGGGGGGGTACACTTGTTCTGGTTGGTGCGAGATTAGCACCGAACACATGTTCCTAACCCGTCCTAGAGGGATCGTTACACGCGGATCTCAAGATCGGGTGAACACCCTGTAAAAAACGTCTATGAATTCGTTCTAGCTTGTGACAGGCGGAACGTGTGTTCGTGCGAGCCACAGCTCTGGGTGCTCGAGCTCGCTCGTACTCGGCAGCATCTCGGCTGAGCTCCACGCCACCGTGAGGGCGCCCGGTCCTGCTTGGGCGACCACCTCCTCGCAGAAGCTGCGTCCTACCTCGTACTGGCGCATCTTCATCTCGAGCCCCAGCAGCCGCTCGATGATTCGCCACGGCCAGCCCCGCTCGCGCCGGCGCCGGGTCATCGCTGTGCGCATGCGCTCAAGCGAAGGCAGCTCCTCGGCGCCGATAGCGTCCATCACATGCTCGGCATGACCCTCGATCAAGGACATGGTGGCTTGCATGCGCTCCACAAGCTCCCAACGGTTCTCACCGAGCCCGAGACGCAGCAGCTCGCCGCCACGTAGGCGTTCGCCGAGTGTGCGCAAGTCGGCTGTGTTGGGCATGCGCAGCGCCCTGCCGAGCCCCAGGCCCACCTGCATGCCGTCGATCAGCTCTCGCAAGAGTCCGCCAAGGTGCTCGCGCAGCCATGGCGCTCCTCCGAACTGGACAGCGTGGGTGACCTCGTGGATGGCGACCCATGCGGTGAACTCTTCGCGGTCGAGCCCAAGGTTACGCGCAGCCTGGGCGAGGTTTGGCGCTAGCAGCAGCAGGCGTGGGGGACGCTCCGGGTCGAGCAGTGCGATGTCGTACTGGCCGAGCACACGTTGGGAGAGCACTCCTGTGACTGCACCCATCTGAGCGCCGAGCAGCAACTGCGTGATCGAGCGCATTGCGGGCGCTAGCGGACCCGAGCCGAGCCCGAGACGCTCGCTGAGCGGCTCAAGCAGTGGACGCATCGTTGCGATGTTGGCTTCGATCCAGGCTGGACGGTCGACGAGCTCGAGCATGGGCAGGCGCTCAGGGAGCTCAAGGCCTGTGTAGGTGCTCACGCGTGCAGCGAACTGCTCCACCAGCGGCTGCACGCCGCTGGCGTCCGAGCCGAGGTAGGGATTGTCACCCGCGAGCATCTCGCCAACCTTCTGAGCGACGTTCCAGTCGATGCCGTCCACAGTAAGAGCGTACGCCCATATATGGCTTGTCCAGGTATTAGGCTGCTCAGCAGGCGGCGATACCAGCGATATGGGACATCCCCGGAAGTGGTGCGCTCGTATCCTTTTAGTTGTGGCCGTCTCCAGAATCGCCTTCGCTCCCCCAGCCGGCAGCGCGGGAGGGGCGAGTGCAGCGGGTACATTCTTCGAGCGGGCGGCGGCACGAGATGTCCTTGCGTGGGTGCGCCTGCTGAGTGATCCGGGTGACTCAGCGGCGGTTGTGCGAGCCCTGGGGCGCCCCCCAATCGAGATGCGCCAGGTGGATATTGCGCGCGTGGTGCAAGTTGCGCGTAAGGCGAAGCTGGACATGATTGCTGCGCTCGGAGCGGCGGTGGAGGCGCCACAGATGCCGCCTGAGGCGTGCGAGCGTATCCAACGCTTTCAGACGCTTCACACGGAAGCGGCGGTTGCGTTCGATGCCTTGCGTCCGCGTCTGCAGGTTAGCCCGGGGGAGCTGGCGGCCGAGCTGACCGCCGCCTCGGAGGCAAGACTGCTCGGCGGCGAGACGATCTCCGAGCCGCGGGCGCAGACACTTGAGGCCACAGTTGAGCTGATGCGCGAGGAGGTGCTCGGCGGCGCCACGCGGATCAGCGGTCGCCTCGGCGAGCTGCGTCTGGACACCGATCTCGACATCTCCCACGGCGTGGTGCGCTATCTGGAGCTCGTGAAGCTCGCCGCGCTGAAGGAGCGCCCCCCTGGTCAGAGCGTGGCGGAGGCGCTGGCGGACATCAATCAGCGCTTGCTCGCCGCATGTACGCCTTTGCAGCGCGAGATCTTCCAAACCTCCACGCTCGATGACGCGCTGCTGGCTGCTGAGCGAGGTGAGCCCGATGAGGGAGACACAACCCGTCCTGCCGTGGCGACGCCCGCCTTGGGAGCTTTTGCGCGACGAGAGGAACCATCGCTGCAGGCCTTCCTGCCGCGCCGCGGTGACGGACTCGTGTTGTCAGCCTCGGATATCGACACCTACCGGGCCTGTCCGCTGCGCTACAAGTTCGCCCGCGTTCTGAAGATCCCCTCCGAGCAGACGCTGCATCAGCGCTTCGGCATTGCCGTGCACCAGGTGCTCGAGCGCTATCACGCATCTGAGCACACCACGGTGCAGCAGATGATGGAGTTGCTCGAGACGTGCTGGCGGCGCGGGGGTTTCGGCGACACCCACAAGGAGCGCGAGCTGCATGGCAAGGCTCGTGCGGCACTCGTGCTCTACCACCACCACCTGGAGGCCCACGAGGCCGAGCCGGTGTGGTTCGAGCGCTCGTTCTCCTTCAAGCTCGGTCCCCATCACCTGCGCGGGCGCGTGGACCGCGTGGACAAGCTCCCCGACGGGAACTACGAGATGATCGACTACAAGACCGGGCGCCCGCGGACGGCGGAGCAGCTGAAGGATGATGTGCAGCTGTCCTTGTATGCCGTGGGAGCGAGGGAGTCGTGGGAGGTGCAGGCCGAGTGCTTGTCCTACTACTACGTACTCGATGACCTCAAGGTGCCGGTGCCCTCCGCCGAGATGGACGCCGACTGGATCGCCCGCGTAGTGGATGAGGTCGGCGAGGCGATCATGGGCCAGCGCTTCGAGCCCACGCCATCGCCCGGCGTGTGCGGCTTGTGTGACTACCGTATCGCCTGCCCGGCTTGGGAGAGATAGCGGGTAATAAGGCAGAGATAGCTCGCGACAGGGCAGTTTTCCTCAGACCACTTGACAATTTGCGTCAGTGGGGTATATAGTGGCTACGTGTTCGTATCCGTCAAGGGTACGGCGTACATAAGGTCGGGTTTTAGGTCGGTCTTCGTGGCCGGCAGCTAATCGTTTGACGGGGACCTTGGGAGAGGGACCGGGTCGCTTCTGAGAGGGAGTTGTATTTCGCGTGTTTTCTTTGGGGAATAGCGTTGTTGAGAGTCCGTGTGCTCACGGGGCTGACGTAATAGGACGCGTCAGCGTCGCTGACGCGTCTCTCTCTCTCTCTCTCTCTCTGGGCCAGCCGACGTCTAGGCGCTAGTCCCACCTGCCGCGGTAGAGCCGCTGGCATCTCCGGGCTGAACGTCCGGCTTGGTCACCTGTGCCCCAAGGGGTGCTCGCGCGTAAAAGACGCGCTTTTGGCTTCTTGTCGTGTCGCCGCCGTGGGTTGTGTGCCTGTGGTGGTTTTGTGCTGCCCGGGTGCGGGTGGGTTGTCTTGCGTTGAGTCCTTTGGGGAGGAGATGGGTTGATGCGTGTACGTCTTGCTTTGGCGGGCTCGATGGCTTTGTGTGTGGTTTTGAGCGTCTTGGTGGCGTCTTGGGGCGCCACTGCGCAGGCGGCGGTGACGCACCGTTATCTCTCGCAGATCACGGAAATCCCGGCAAGCTCTGGGGCGAGCGTCCCTGGAGCGCTTGCGAAGATGGAATCGATGACGTTCGATTCCGGCCACCTGTGGATCGCCGAAAAATTCGGTGGCGGATCACGAGTGGATGAGTTTGATGGGTCGACGGGTGCGTTTCTCTCGCAGCCGGTTCATGTCGAACCGCCGATCGCCTTCGGCGAAGGTGGTGTCGCGGTTGGGCACGCCACGGGCGCGGGTGAGCTATATGTAGGGGAGACCGTGGGTGGTGAACCTGCAGTGGGGGTTTTCAACGAAGCGGGTGCCCCGCAGGCGACGTGGACTGGTGCAGATACGCCTGGCGGGTCCTTTGGCTCCTTCCTCGCTGACGTTGCTGTAGACAATTCGACGAGCCTGTCAGACTCGGCCGCCGGGGACGTGTATGTGGCGGCTTCCTCTCAGGGGGCGATAGACGTCTTTCACCCCGAAACAGGCGGTAAAGAGAAATACGTCACACAGCTGACCGGTATCTCGCCGGGCGAATCTTTCGGATTCCCATTCAAGATGGTCGTGAACGAAGCCAACGGGGATCTGATCGTTCTCGACGTAAGCGCAAGCACGCTCGATGTGTTCGAACCGACGGTGCTCGGCGAATACGCATTTGTGCGCAAGATCACAGGCACACCGAGCGGTTCACTCAAAGAAATCTATAACCTCGCCGTGGATAGTGGCACCGGTGAGATCTATGTCACCGAAGGCTTCAAACCGCCGGTGATCGACCAGTTCAGCGCCACGGGTGCATATCTTGGTCGGATCACCGGCGTGGGCTCGCCGGGAGGTAATTTGAGTGACGTATTCTCACTGGCGGCCGACCCTGTATCTGACGATGTCTTTATAGCCGACAACCGCAACAGCGGAGGCGAAAAGTCACAGCCGGCGGTCGTGGATGTGTTCGGGCCGGATGTGGTGATACCGGACGTCACGACTGTGCCCGTCTCGAACCAGAAGCCAATGAGTGTGTCACTCAACGGCACAGTCAACCCTGATGAAGCCGGTGCTGCCACGTGCCAGTTCGTATGGGGCACGAGCGCGTCATTTGGTCAGGTAACACCGTGCTCGGAAGCTGTTTCAGAAGGCGGAAGCCCGGTGGCCGTGCATGCCGTGCTGTCCGGGCTTCAGCCGGATAGGACCTATCACTATCGGTTGCAGGCAAGCAACGCCAACGGCACAAACCCAGGCGAACCCTTCGAAGACCGAGAATTCACCACACCCGGACCGGGCATCAGCGGCGAGTCGGTCTCGAATATCGCATCCACCTCCGCGACGCTCGGCATCACGGTCAACCCCCACAACGCGCCGACTACGTACTACTTCCAGTATGGGACTAGCAATGCCTATAGCTCGAGCGCGCCTGCACCGCCTGGTGCGGCGCTCGGCTCAGGGGAAGGCAGGATAGAAGTCGGACAGCATCTGCAGGGATTGCTGGCAGACACGACATATCATTATCGTGCCATTGTCATCAGCGAACCGAGCCCGGGCGAATTTGAAGAGTTCGACGGAGAAGATCACGTGTTCACGACACAGGCAGCCCATAGTAAATCCGGTTTGCCTGATGATCGTGCGTGGGAGATGGTCTCTCCACCAAACAAGCAGGGCGCGTCCTTGCGGGCCATCGGCGGTGGGGGACAGGGTGGTGGACAGTTGATTCAGGCGGCGGCTGACGGCAGCGCGCTGGCTTACGGCGCGACCGGCCCAACAGAAGAATCTCCGCCTGGGAATCGGGCGCCCGAAGCGGTACAGATTTTCTCGCAGCGAAGCCCCGGGGGATGGCTGACGAAAGTGATAGCCACGCCACACAATGTGGTGCACTCCGAGCTTGCCGCCGGGCACGAGTCGGAGTACAAGGTGTTCTCGGCCGATCTGTCGTTGGGTGTGGTAGGACCACAGGGCTTTACGGCCCTCTCAAGTGAAGCCACGGAAGGAACCGTGTATTTGCGCCACGACACGACTTGCGATGTCTCTCCAACGGGTTGCTATCAACCGCTTGTGACCGCGACAAATGTCGCGCCAAACGTGAAATTCGGTGGAAGTGCCATCAAATTCATAGACGCCACACCCGATCTATCCCATGTGATCATCGAATCGACAGTCGCATTGACAGCTAATGGGTCGGCTGGCCTCTACGAGTGGGCCGATGGCAATCTCACATATGTAGCCGATATGAAACTGGGTAATCCAAACGGGGGAGATCAAACCGTGCGGCACGCCGTGTCAGACGACGGGTCGCGTGTCATCGGTAATAGCGCCGGTGGGGGTATGATCATGCGTGATATTCCCGAAGAAAGCACGATAAGGCTCGATTCGGTCGAACCGGGGGCCGTGGGCGGACGTGAAGAACCGGTATTTCAGACGGCGAGCAGTGATGGATCGAGAGTGTTTTTTACAGATGCATCGCAGCTTACGACCGACTCGAGGGCAAGCTCAGGCGAATCTGTTGTAGAAGATAAGTCGGATCTGTATGAATTCAACGTGGCTACAGACAAGCTGTCGGATTTGAGTGTGCCTTTGAATTCTGGCGAACACGCCGACGTGCAGGGGTCGGTGCTGGGGGCAAGCGAAGATGGCTCATATATATATTTCGTCGCTAATGGCGTACTGGCTACGGGTGCCACACCGGGTAATTGTTCGTCGATTAGTGGGCAGAGTGAAGGGGTTACGTGCAATTTGTATGTGAGCCATGATGGTATAACCACATTCATCGCGACCCTTTCTGGTGAAGATTCGAATTCTTTCGCGCTACGACTGATGGAATTGACGGCTCGTGTGTCGCCTGATGGTCGGTGGCTCGCGTTTATGTCGGATAGGGATTTGACGGGTTACGACAATCGCGACGCTTTTAGTGGCAAGCCGGATGAGGAGGTGTTCCTCTATCGTGCGGATGCTGAAGTGGGGTCGAAGAGTCTTGTATGCGCTTCGTGTAATCCGACCGGCGCTCGGCCGGTGGGGGCGCTCGATCACAACGCTTCGGGGGCCAACGGTGAACCATCGGAGCTCGTGGACGCCAGTGAACTCTGGGGTGGTCATTGGCTTGCGGGTCTAATCCCTGGTTGGACG
>JBAPMC010000431.1:0-5622 GCA_049278415.1 Solirubrobacteraceae bacterium | reverse complement strand
CTCGACTGCAGTCCGCAGTTGAGCGGGATACTCGCCGCAAACGGCTAGGCTGCCATCCTCTTTCCTCTTGCATCCCCTGAGCCACTCGGCCAATGGCCGCCCTTCAGATCTCGCTTCTGGCGAAAGTCAGAGACAACGCACACTTAGTCGCGGCAGTTGTGGCTGGATGTTTATCACCAGCTGCAATACGCACTGGCTGACGATGTTGCTCGCTCGGCGCATCCCGGGTTCGTGTCTTGCTCTCGATGCTCTCCACGGACGCCCCGATGGGTGCTCTCCGGTCGAGATCGTTCCGTCTCACCCCAGCGCACCCGTTCGGTCCTGAGCGATTCTCGGCCAGCTTCCGCCGCTGATTCTTCCTAAGACAGCGTCTTCCGAGGCCCCCCTTTAGGGGGGCTCGGACCCTGTCCGCCGTCTACAGCCCACACTCCACCGGGGGCTTGACGATTTCTTGGTGCACGCCTACAAACGGCCGCTCCGTACCCACCCTATGTCCGCCGAGCCAAGCTCGGAGCGGCCTCGACAGTCAGGAGCTCAGCCATGACGCCTGTCGTCTCCTCCCCATCGTCAAACCGTCGCCGGCCGGTGAAGCGACGCGGTTCCCATGCCCGGTCGCTTCATCGCACCTCGATGATTCCTCGCCATCGCGAGAGGCTCCTCGCAGGCAACCCGCTTGCTGACTATGTCGACGCCGAAGGACGCGCTCGCGAGCTGCTTGCACTGCCAGGCCACGGAGGCAGTGTGCTCGTGCTCGACCGCGACGCCGCCACGCTCTGCGACCGCCGGCTCGTGGCACACCTTGCCGCCGATGAGCCTCGTGAGAATGCGCTGCTCGTCTGCACCCACTACCTCGAAGACACAAATGGACCTCGCTGCCGGTGTGTGCAGCCCGAGGATCTCGAAATCGCTCCATTCGCCAACAACGAGTACAACACCCACGGCGATCTCCCGGAGCAGCCCAGCCATGTGGCGGACAGCAACGGCCGCGCCTACCGTCTTGGACTGCTCCCGGGTGAGCGCTCCACCGCCCAGTTGCGCTGGCTTCGACGCTGCACGAAGGTAGATCACACTGCGTGGGAGCAAGCCAGCCTGCGTGAGGTCATCGCCGCTCTCGAGAGCTATGAGCCGATGCGAGCGCTCACTGAACAGGCCATCACGCTCCACCGGGCTGATCCGAGTGTCTCACTGACCCGTTTGCGCTGCGAATTTGAACGACTTTGCGCCAGCCCGGTCGTGCTCAATCGCGGCTTGCGCGAAGCGGTTCTTGATGCGATCGACCGCAATGGCACGAGCATGAGCGAGATCGCATTGCGCTGTGGGATCGTAAAGCGCGACCGTCGAGGCAACGTTAGCGGCGAGACTAGCTGGCTTGCACGGCGTATCGGGACTATGCCCGAAGGCGGTCAGAAATCCACCACGCCTTGGATACACAGCGACGTACTCGCTGCAATTGCACGCAAGGGCCTTGGCATCAGCCCGCGCGAGGTCGAACTCCAGTGAACACCCCCTCATCCCAATCGGCGCCATCGAAGGTCGCAGGCAGCGATCGGGGCGAGGAGACGATCCTCCTCGTCGAGTCGAATGCGTCGATCGGGCGCGAGCTCGTAGAGCAGCTCCGTGCCGACCGCTATCGCGCCGTGCTTGCACGTACAACGGAGCACGCTCGCGCACTTGCTCGCGCTCAGCCGATCCGAGCAATTGTGCTTGGCGTGCTCGACACTCCTCGTGGTGGGCTCGACCTACTCGAGGAGGTTCGCTGCCGCAGCTTTGAATCCAGCGGTGGATCGGTTTGGGACGAGCGCCTTCCCGCGATCGTCCTCAGCGCGAGTACCACGCCGCTAGATCTCTTGCGCGCCTTTGAAATGGGCGCCGACGACTTCACCTCTCACCCAGTCACTTACTTGGAGTTGCGCGCTCGCCTGCGGGCTGTGCTGCGCCGCGCTGAGGGTCTCCCTGACATGCGGCTGCTGCGTGTTGGCTCGCTTGAGATTGACACCGACGCACATGTCGTACGAATCGCCGAGGCGCCTGTCGAGCTATGTCGCCTGGAGTACGAGCTGCTCGTTCATCTTGCCCGCAACCCAACCGTCGTCTGCCCCAAGCAGGAGCTGCTGCACGCCGTATGGCATCAGCGTGCGAATGGAGTTGCCCGAACAGTCGACAGTCACGCCAGCCGCCTGCGCCGCAAGCTCACCGCTGCCGGGGCGCAAGGACTTGTCGTGAATGTGTGGGGCGTCGGCTACCGCCTCCTCTAACCCATCTTGACGGACCTCTAGCGGTCCGGTCATGCAGCACATCACAGCGGCGAGCCCTCGGGCTCGCCGCCGCTCGTTAAACACCAACGACCGCTCGCAACGGTCCACAGAAAGGAGCGGCTTATGCCGTCATCTGAATACACCACCAACCCTTCGGTCAACCCGTTGGCGCCTCTGAGCGAACTGATCGGCTGGCTCAGCCCAACCAGCCTGCACATAACGATCGGAGTCGTGCTTGGGTTGATTGCGGCGCGCTTCATGCGTCGTCGTCACTTGCACTGGACTTGGGCTGCATCTGCACTTGCCTTCCTGCTGCTAGCCCGCTCCACGTTCAGGGAATCAACGCTCACGCTCGACGCCGCCGCGCTGTGCGCCAGCGTGCGTGGACGCCACTGGCACCAGGAAGACCTCATGGCCGGCGGAGACCTGGCTGACATCGCCGCAGCGCGACGTGGGCCGCTCGCTGCGTTGCGCACGCTCATGCAGAAGCTCCTGCAACGCGTCGGCTCCTCACCGACGCAGAACGCCCTGCGCGCTGAGCGCATGATCGTCGGACTCACAGATACCGGTGAGAACGTGTCGATCCCGTTTGGCGCAGCAGAAGGAGGTAGACACACTCTCATCGTCGGCGCCACTGGCTCCGGCAAGACGGTCACCGAGACGTGGGTCGCCGCGCGTGCGGTGGAGGCCGGCCTTGGCGCCATTGTCATCGACCCCAAGGGTGACGCTCGCATGCGCGAGCACCTCGCTGAGGCAGCCCGGCAAGCCAGCCGTCGGTTCGTCGAATGGACCCCCCAGGGCCCAGCCGTCTATAACCCGTTCGGTCACGGCTCCGCCAGCGAGATCGCTGACAAGGCGCTTGCCGGCGAGCGTTTCACCGAGCCCCACTATCAGCGTCAGGCTCAGCGCTATCTAGGCCATGCGGTGCGCGCTCTGCGTGGCGCCGAAGCGATGGTGAGCCTGCCGGCGCTCGTCCAGCAGCTTGATCCCTCTCAGCTCGAGGTTCTTGCCAGGCGTCTGCCCGAGCCTCAAGCACAGGCAACCCATGACTATCTGGACTCGCTTACCGCGCGTCAGCGCGCCGACCTTGGTGGCGTGCGTGACCGGCTCGCGATTATGGCCGAGTCCGACGTCGCCGCCTGGCTCGACCCCGCGAGCTCAGGTGCGCAGGTGTTTGACCTCCTCAGCGCAATACAACAGCGGGCCGTCGTCTACTTTGACCTCAAAGCCGACGCTTGGCCGTTGCTCGCGCACATGCTCGGTGTAGCCATCGTGCAGGACCTGCAGAGCACGATGGCTGCGCTGCAACGCTCTCCGATCGCCACGGTAGTCGTGATCGACGAGTTCGCAGCCATTGCCGCTGAGCAGGTTGTGCACCTGTTCGGCAGGGCCCGCTCTGCAGGCATAAACCTGCTGCTGGGCACCCAGGAGCTCTCCGACCTGCGCCTCGACAATCGCAAGCAGTTGCTCGAGCAAGTGCTCGGCAACCTCTCATCGTTGGTTGTCCATCGTCAAGTGGTGCCTGAGTCGGCGGAGCTGATCGCGCGGCTGGCCGGCAGTCGAGGGGTGTGGCGGACATCGCGCTCGAGCGACGGCCGCTGGACCCGCACACGCTCCAGCGCCCCGCTACTGGCCCCCGAGGACATTTGCGGACTGTCCCCCGGCTGCGTTGCCGTCATTGAGCCTGGCAGCAGAGTCTCTGCACGCATCGGCCAGGTCTTCTCCTCCGTCCGCAGCTCCCACTCGAGATAGCTCCAAATACCCGGAAACAAGAAAGAGAGTCACATATGAGTCAAAAGGACCTTCAACCCACATCTGAGCAGATCGAGATCGTCCGCTGGGCAGCCTCGCTTGGAGCCATTACCGCTGAGGCGCTCGCACTACGTATCGATATCACCCTCGCATCGGCGCGCGCGCGGCTCAGCGTCGCTCAGCGTCGCGGTCTGCTCTCGCGCGATTGTCCGCTTGCAGGCAAGCCCGCTTTGTTCACTCTCACGCGCGCCGGCTTGCGCGCCTGTGACGCGAGGGGCATCCAGCGATGTAGCGTGAGTCGCTCCAACGCAAACCATCTAGCCGTATGCGCTGTAGTCGCTGCTGCGCTCGAGCGCAGCTACCCGTCTCACCGTCTCATCGGCGAGCACGAGCTACGTCGCGACGAGCGTGAGCACGGCCGTCCACTGGCAAGCGCTCAGCTTGGCGCCTTATATGACGGGGAGAGAGGCCTTCACCGTCCAGATCTCGTCCTGTGGCCGAACGGGCCAGACGGCGGCCTGCCGGTGGCCGTCGAGGTTGAGCTGACCGTCAAGGCGCCGCGTCGGCTTGTCGGCATTTGCCGCGCTTGGGCGCGCTGTCGCGCAGTAGCAGGTGTGCTGTATCTCGCACCCGCCAACGTCGAACGAGCGCTCCTGCGAGCAGTTGCAGAGGCTCGAGCGCACGAGGAGGTCGTCGTTGTGCCACTCAGTGCCCTCCAGGGTATGAGCACGGATATCGCTGAGGAGCCTGCGAGGGAGTCGGAGGGAGGATCGACCAGTCCCCGTGCACAGCGTATTTAGCCCGTCAATACCTGCTGAGGGCGGTGTTTGGGTGTGCCGCGCCGAGAACCGTCCCAAGCTCCGCCTACCTTCAAACCTGGGGCGAGCCAACAGCAAAAAGGAGAACACCATGTCCTACTCGAGTATCAACCGCGTTGTCCTCGTAGGTCGCCTTACCAGCGATCCCGAGTTGCGGGCTCTGCCGTCTGGCACGAGCGTCTGCAGCCTGCGCCTCGCCTGCAACACAACTCGCAAGAACGCTGAGGGCGACTACACGGAGAAGCCCAACTTCTTCAATGTCAGTGTTTTCGGCGCCACCGGAGAGTCAGTCCACCGCTATATGAGCCGCGGGCGTCGCGTCGCTATCGACGGGCGCTTGGATTGGCGTGAGTGGGAGGCCTCCGAGGGCGGCAAACGCCAAGCGGTCGACATCGTCGCCGAGAGCGTTCAGTTCCTTGACGGTCGCGGCGACCAGGATAGCTCCGACGGGTCCTCAAACGATGAGGGCTCGGTCGATGGAGCACAAGATGGCGAGGAGCGTGAGCTCGTTGGTGTTGGTTCGGGGATCGACGACGACCTCGTCTTCTAGCCCCGCCCCTACCGCGCCTTCAACGCGGCGGGATGTCCACATCGGCATCCCGCCGTAGGCGCCGGGGGCGCCTTTTTGCGTTTAAGGGCCCATATGCGCGTAAACTGCCCGGCCGCGGCTTACTAGCAAGCGCTTGCCTACCCTCCCAGTCCACAAGGAGACTTCCCCGGTGCCAGTCAACGCCAAAGCGATCGGAAAGACATACGAGCCCACCACCTACGCGGTGGGCCGAGAGAAGATCAAGGAG
>JBAPMC010000430.1:0-10454 GCA_049278415.1 Solirubrobacteraceae bacterium | reverse complement strand
TCGCGAATCATTGCCAGGGTGTTCTGCAATTGGATGAGACCACGCATCGACAGATACTCACACTGCACGGGCACAATAACCTTGTCGGCGGCGGTAAGGGCGTTGATGGTGAGCAGGCCGAGGCTCGGCGGCGTGTCGATGCAGATGAAGTCGTAGTCCTCGAGGATCGGCTCGAACGCCTTCTGAAGCGAGCGCTCGCGTCCGATCATCGTGGACATCGCGATCTCGGCGCCCGCCAAATCGATCGAGGCGCACGCCACGTCGATCTCGCGTTTGCGGATCACCTCTCGGATGGTGGAGCGCTGGGTGAGCACGTCATACATCGACAGCTCCAGCGTGTCGGGGTCGATGCCCTGGGACATCGTCAGGTTGCCCTGCGGGTCCATGTCGACGCACAGAACGCGGTGACCCTCCTCCGCGAAGGCGGCGGCAAGGTTGAGTGTCGTCGTTGTCTTGGCCACCCCGCCCTTCTGATTGGCGAACGCGATGACCTTGGCCCGTGTGCTCACGGCAGGCTCCGATGGTCGATTTTGGAAAGCCTTCGGGTGCGGTATTCGCAGGGCGAGCGGCGATTCCTGCACACGGGCTTACACGCTGCCGCGGACATACCCACTCCGCGCAGCGAAGCGCGCCCGTGCCGCGTCATCGGATACAGGCGGCCCCGCCCGTACGATGCCCCGGTGCCCCTACGCCACGTACCGCTTGAGAAGCGCCTGGAGGGAAAGCAGGTGTGCGTGTGCGTAGGCGCGGGTGGCGTAGGCAAGACCACCGTCTCCGCGGCGCTGGCGCTCGGGCTGGCGGCACGTGGGCGCAAGGTGGCGGTCCTCAGCATCGACCCTGCTCGGCGCCTTGCAGGCGCGCTCGGGCTACGTGAGCTCTCGGGCGAGCCGCGCCGAATCGAGCCTGCTGCGCTCGCCGAGCACGGCATCGAGCTCGAGGGCGAGCTGTGGGCGATGATGCTCGACTCCAAGGGCACCTTCGACGATCTCATCACCCGTCTCGCACCGGACGAGCGCGCAAGAGAGGAGATCCTCGCAAATCGCATCTACCGCGAGATCTCCTCGGCGACAGCCGGCTCGCAGGAGTTCACAGCGGTTGCGAAGCTGTACGAGCTTTACAGCAGCGGCGAGTGGGACGCCATCGTGCTCGACACGCCCCCCTCACGTGACGCGCTCGACTTCCTCGACGCTCCCTATCGGCTCACGCGCTTTCTCGACGGTCGCGCGCTGAACGTGCTGCTTGCGCCCGGGGGCGCCACACGCGGCCTGCTCGGACGCGGAGCAGGCCTGATGCTCTCAGTGTTCGCGCGCGTAACGGGCGTCAATCTAGTTGGCGAGCTCTCCGGCTTCTTCGGCTCGCTCGCCGGTCTCACCGATGGCCTCCGCGAGCGGGCGCGAGGGGTGGAGCAGCTGCTACGTGACCCGATAACGGGCTTCTTGATCGTTACCTCTCCAGAGCACGAGCCGGCACGCGAGGCGGTGTTCCTGCACGCGCAGCTCGCGCGGGAGAAGATGGGATTCACCACTTTGATCGTCAACCGCTTCCACAATCGGGGGCTCGACGGCCACCCGTCCCAGGAGGTTGCGGAGTTGCTCTCTGACAGGCTCGGCGCAACGCTCGCCGCCCGTGTGGCCGCCAATCTGGCTGACTTCGACGTGCTTGCAAGGCGCGATCGCGAGAGCGTGAGAGCACTGTCGAAGGCGCTCGAGGAACGCGACCCGCTACTCGTGCCTCACCTAGACGGCGACGTGCAAGACCTCGGAGGGCTGGCGGTCATCGCTGAGCGCCTCTTCTCCTGAGGCGAGCGTGGCAAGAGCATCGTCCAGCTCTTCCTCCGGCTGGTGGCTGGCGAGCAGCAGCTCGTCGGCAAGCGACGCCAGATCGGAGGACAGGTGGCCACAGATGACGTCGCGCAGCAGTGCCCGCAAGTGGTTGGAGAGGTCACGCGCAACCGCAATGCCACTGGCGCGCTCAACGGCTGTTCCCGCAATGACGTGGCGCTCGAGCGCTATCGCCTTCAGAGTGCGCTCGGTGAGCGCGGAGCGCAGATCCGGCGTGGCGCACAGCGCCGCCAGGCGTGCCGCCAGCAGCCCATCAGGAGAGCCCTGCGGCTCGAGCGCCGATGGAGCGCCGAGCAATATGCGCAACGCCAGCAGATGGTCGCTGATTCCTTCGTACTCAAACGCGCGCTCGCACCCGAGCTCGAAGCGACGCAGCGCCCACGCCACCTCGTTGGCGTGTGGGGCGCGACGGGAGACAAGATTGCAGAACGCCCGCAGCTCGTCCTCCTGCTCGGCGCTCACCACGAGCATCCCGTGTGGGCGACCACCCGTGCCGAGCGCAATCGTGTCCCAGGGCGCAGAGCCAACCCGCGTCCAGGCGAGCGCGCCGAGCGTGATTCGTCCATCGCCGAACAGGCGCAGCGCGCGCAACAGCTCGCGCACTACCTCGCTGCCTTGGGCTATCGCGGCATTGCAGTCATAGCCCTCAGCGGTGAACACAAGCAGCAGGTGGTCCTGCTCACCGCGAGCGTTCGCCCACAGCGCCTGCTCGGGCGCTCCTTGCAGAGCGTCGGGCTGCGCGATCAACAGACCGCGGGTGAGCGCAAGCTCCGGTGAGGCGATCGTCAAACCGTGGAGGGTCGCCACAAGCGTCACCTCGCCGGCAGCAACGGCGAACGCCGATCCGTCGAGACGCTCCAGGGCGCGGTCAAGGCGCTCTGAGTGCTGGTCTGACTTCGACCGGTCGAAGTCTGTTTGCTCGTCGAACACCTCTTGCAGCAGTGCCAACAGAGCGGCGTCGGCACATGCGCTTGCCCCGCGCGGGGGGCGAGCGGCGCCGGTTGAGATCAGATAGCGCTCGAGCCCGTCGAAGCCTTCGAGCAACCTTGCCGCCAGGGCGTGGCCGTCGAGGCGACGCAGCTCTGGGAAGCGCTCGGCGACGAACGCGCCTGTCAGCGGGCGGTAGCAGTACAGCGGCGAGGCGCTGCGCCCGCGGGCGGAGTGGGAGGCGAGCTCGAACGGGACCTCCTGGCCGGCGAGGACGTCGGCGTGCAAGCTGTCAGCGACCTGAGCGACGAACTCTGCGAGGGCGGCTTGCAGCTGGAGTGAGCGCACGGTCCGATCACTTCGCCATGCCCGCTGGGGCTCCTGCTCGGTGCAGCCATAGTTGCGCGCCTATGGGGCGTCGCGCTGGGAGCCCCAAGCGGGCGGAGCTACGCGGGAAACCGAGTTAGGCCACGGCGGCGACGAGCACCGCCTCGGCCGCGTCCTCGGAGCCGAGCCCAAGCCAGCGCTCCCCGTAGGAGCGCATGTCCTCGATGATCGGCAGCAGCGCCAATCCCTTCTCCGTCAGCGCGTACTCCACGCGCGGGGGCACCTCTGGGAATGTCTGGCGCTCCACGATGCCCTCCTCCTCGAGCGCCCGCAGACGCAGCGAGAGCGTGCGTGGGCTGATCCCCGCGAGCGAGCGCTCCAGCTCGCAGAAGCGCGAGCACCCCTCGGCGAGATCGCGCACGAGCAACAACGTCCACTTACCGCACACGACCTCAGCGGTGCGGCACACGGGGCAAGTGTCATCAGCGGCCATTTCAACCGTTACTTTACCAAGTGAAGTAGCGGTGACTGGCCCGCGGTGGTGTAAGCACGCCTCTACGAGAGCACCAAAAGGGGAACTACTACCCGACCGTTAGCGGCGGCGCTGGTGTTCCACCAGCGGGCCCAGGCACAACAGGCGCACCAGGCTGGGGCGGCTCTGCCGGCGGCGGCGCAGCGCCGCCCTCGCGACGGGACTGGGCTTGCGCGACATCCTCCATGGTGGTGCCCACGCGGCCGTCGGACTGCAGCAGCAGCTTGAAGTCGTGAGGGCTCGAGGCCACTTTCATCGCTTCCTCGGTCGTGACCCGCCCCGCCTTGACGTGGTGGAAAAGCGCTTGATCGAAGGTTTGCATGCCGTAGTAGGCGCCCGAGGAGATCGCCTCGCCGAGCTGACCGGTTTGATCGGGATCAACGATCATGTCGCGCACACGGCCGGTCATACGCAGGATCTCGCATACCGCCACGCGCCCACCGCTCGCACCGGGGACGAGGCGCTGGGAGATGACTCCCCTGATCGTGCCGGCGATCATTGAGCGTGCCTGATTGTGCTGGTGGGGTGGGAAGAAGTCGAGCAAGCGGTTGATGGACTCGGGCGCATCGACCGTATGGACGGTTGAGAGCACGAGGTGGCCGGTCTCAGCGGCGGACAGCGCGGTGCGCACCGTCTCCTCGTCGCGCATCTCCCCCACGAGGATCACGTCGGGGTCCTGGCGCAGCACGCGGCGCAGCGCACGCTCGAAGGACTTTGTGTCCATGCCCACCTCGCGCTGGTTGATGACCGAGCGCTTGTCGGCGTGCACGAACTCGATCGGGTCCTCAATCGTGACGATGTGCTTTTTCATCGTTACGTTGATGTGGTCGATCATGGCTGCAAGCGTTGTTGACTTGCCCGAGCCGGTTGTGCCGGTGAGCAGGATGATGCCGCGCTCTTCCTCGGCCAGCTCACGCACGACGGGCGGGAGCGAAAGCTCCTCGATCGTTGAGATCTTGGCGGGGATAGCGCGGCAGGCGAGCGAGATGAACCCGCGCTGGCGAAAGGCGTTGACGCGGAAGCGCGCAACCTCGGCTATTTCGAAGGAGAAGTCGACCTCGTGGTCGTCTGTGAACTCCTTCAGCTTGACCTGATCGTGGAGTAGCTCGTGTAGAACGTCTTCGGTGTCCTGAGCGCTGAGCGGCTGTGCGCTCGGGTCGGGCCCAAGTGTGCCTTGTACGCGATAGAGCGGGGGCGAGCCAACCTTCAGATGGAGATCGGAGCCCTTGCTGGCCACGAGCTTGCGCAGCGCTGCTTGCACGTCGAACATGCCCTCTGCATCGGCTCATGCCTCATTCTGCTTGAGCCCTGCAGGACCGTGTACGACACCCTGCTCCCTGAGGAGCGCTTACGCAACATCGCGGAGCTTTTGGGCCTCCGCGAGCGATTGCAGCTTCTTCAGCGACTGGTTCTCGATCTGGCGAATGCGCTCGCGGGTGACGTTGAACGTACGCCCAACCTCATCGAGCGTACGGGGGTGCTCGCCGCCTAGCCCGTAGCGCAGCTCGAGCACACGACGCTCACGGTAGGAGAGGTTCTCAAGAGCCTCGCGCAGCGCCTCCTTGGTGAGGATCTCCGCGGCGCGCTCGTATGGCGACTCGGCGCGCTCGTCGGCGATGAACTGGCCGAACTCGGACTCCTCCTCGTCGCCTACCGGCTTCTCGAGCGACACGGGGGCTTGGGCGGAGCGCTTGATCGAGTCGACCTCCTCGGGGTCGATCCCGGTGACCTCGGCGATCTCAGCCGCGGTGGGCTCGCGGCCCAGCTCGGTGACGAGCTTGCGCTCGGCGCGGCCGATCTTGTTGAGCTTCTCAACCACGTGTACGGGGATGCGGATCGTGCGCGCCTTGTCAGCCAGCGCGCGAGCGATCGCCTGGCGTATCCACCAGGTGGCGTAGGTGGAGAACTTGAAGCCCTTGCGGTAGTCGAACTTCTCCGCGGCGCGCACCAGCCCGAGCGTGCCCTCTTGGATCAGGTCGAGGAAGGGCAGGCCCTGGTTGCGGTAGTTCTTGGCGATCGACACCACGAGGCGCAGGTTCGACTCAACCATCTTCTGCTTGGCGTCGAGGTCGCCGCGCTCGATGCGCTTGGCGAGATCCACCTCCTCCTGGGCGGTGAGCAGGCGCACCTTGCCGATGTCCTTGAGGAACAGCTGCAAGGAGTCGGTGGTCATGTCCGGCTTGAGGTCAAGCGCGGTCTTTGCCTTGCGCCTACCGCGCTTGTCGGGCGCCCGTTCGACCTGCGAGCCGGCAGCGGTGGCCGGGTCGATGTCCTCTACGAGCTCGATCTCCGATTTCTCGAGGTAGCCGTGCAGCTCCTCTACGTCCGACTCGTCCAGATCGAGGTCGGAGGTTGCGGTGGAGATCTCCGCAAATGTGAGCACTCCTACCTGCTGACCCTTGGTCAGCAGGTTCTTGACCTCTTCCAGCTCTTGAAGTTCCACCACTGACATGCGTTTTCCGTTTCCGTCGGGAGGCTCCCCGAGAGCCAGGACCCGCCGACGGGACCGCTCAGGGTGCTGTTCGAGGACTACCTTAGCCGGGGTTGTGGCCGAAACCCGCCCGACAGTACAACTCAGATGTACGCGCCTATCCTAACGCCTTCCGGCATAAACCCGGGCGTAAAATCACACGTCGTGCATACGGAGGGCTGGTACGCGATGATTGAAGGACGATGAGCGAGCCTCAGAACCCCAACGGCAACCAGGACGCCTCCGGCGCGGAGGGTGGGATCCTCGCGGCTCTGCCGCGCGCGCGGCCACAGCGCGCAAGCCCACGTAGAGCTGCAGCGCGCAAGGCCGCCACTGCTACGTCGGGCAAAGCAGCCACCGCTACGTCGAGGACAGTCACGCCCTCTAAGGAGTCGAGCAGCAGCAAGCGAAGCGCCTCGCCAACTGCAACGACCAGAGATGGTGCAGCCACCGCAAAGAAGCCTGTGCGCGCGAGAGCTTCTGCTTCTCCTAAGAGGCCACGCGCCGACAAGCCGCCTCTTGCGAGCAAGAAGCGCGTCGCGAAGCCGAGCGCCAAGCCTGCCGAGCCGCCCGCGCCGAGGCAGGGCTATGAGCCTGAGGAGGAGGTCGAGCTGGGCAGCACGGTGAACCCGCCAAGCGGCGCCGAGCTAGTTGAGTCTGTGGCGGACATCGTGGGCGAGCTTGCGAATTCGGGGCTCGCTGCAAGCGGGCGCCTCTTGAAGGACGCTTTCTCGCTGCTGCGCCGCTCCTGAGCCTCTCAAAGTCGGTGGAGGAGCATGTATACTTTGCGCCGACGCCGAGTTCTCGTAGCCCAGGTTGCGAGGAACGGGGGACCCAATGCAGACCGTAAGCACCCTCATGGGGCAGGCGGTTTGCGGGGGCGAATCGGTCTTAGTTAGGCCGTAGCGCAGAGGTAGAGCGCGAGCCCGTCAGCTCACCCCGTAGGCGCACACGAAGAGATGAACCGTACGTTTGCGAACAAAACGCTGCTCGCTGTCGCCACCGCGCTGCTATGCGCGAGCGTGGTGAGCCCTGCCGCGCTCGGGAGCACCGGGGGAGCGAGCGCTCCAGGCACCACACCCGCCAAGCCCCCCACAAAGGCGCAGATCGCCACTTGGTTCGGACCGGGATTCTACGGCCAGCAGACCGCTTGTGGGCAGACTATGAGCCCAGTGATCGTAGGCGTGGCCTCCAGAACGCTTCCATGCGGGACGCTCGTGCTCGTCAACTACAAGGGCCATCGTCTGACCATTCCCGTGATCGACCGTGGACCGTATGCGCACAACGGCGCCACCTGGGATCTCACCTGGGGCGCCGCGAGCGCTCTGACGATCACCGAGACCGTGCGTGTCAAGACGAAGGTTGTTGGCCAGGCTGCGAACAATCCGCTGCTTGGCGTGCCCGCCGAAGTGAAGCCGACCGCCGAAGCGGTGGCTAGCGGCGGCGTCGGCGCCGCCTGAGCCAATCGCACGGTCCGGCTGTTACGGGCCGCCCTGTCCTGCTCGGGGTACGAGCACGACGCACAACAAGCCCCTAAGAGCCGCGGAACAGCAGCCTCAGCGATTTATCAGCGCTGGGGCGGGTCTGTGTGGGAGATGGAGCGACCGGTTGCGCGAGCCGAGTACACGCCCAGGTCCGCGCGCGCCGCAAGCGCGGGCGCCTCGACGCCATCCTCAGGACAGACGGCGATGCCGATGGCTACCTCTAGTGGCACACCACGGTGGGTGGCGGAGGTGCGGACCAGCCGGGCGAGACGCTCGGCGAGCATGCGCGCGCCGGTTCCATTCGTCTCCGGCGCCACGAGCCAGTAGCGACCCAGGGTCTCGCGGGAGAGCCGGTCGCTACCGCGCATGCCGCGACCGAGCGCGCTCTCGACCTGGGCTACGAGACCGTGCAGGTCGTGCGGCGTCTCTGAGCGCTCCAGGCGTGCAACGTCCACTATCTCGACCAAGAGCACCGCAAAGGGAAGCCCGTCCTCGGCGTGACGCGTGAGCAGACGCCCAACGGAGGAGACCCAGGCGGACGGTCCCTCCTCGCGGCGAACGTCTCTGATCTCGATCTCTGCTGCCGACTCCTCGGTGGGCTCGATAGGAGAGGTTGTGTGGTGCTCGTCGACGAGCTTCGTGAACGTGTAGGCGCCTGCCCGTGTGGGGATTGGCTGGAGCCCGACGGGCGACTCCTCGGGCTCTCGCTCAGCCCCCTGGGGCAAGTCGGAGGCGACGGATGGGTGGGGCGCCAGGCGCAGGTCGGGCGTAGGGCGGGAATCCGCTTGAGCGGCCTCGGGCCGGGAAGGCTCGACGGGGGTGCGGCGCTCTACCACTGGAGCCTTGGGGACGGGAGCCTCAGGCGCAGGAGCCTCAGGCGCAGGAGCCTCAGGCGCGGGAGCCTCAGGCGCAGGAGCCTCAGGTGCGGAAAGCGGAGGTGAGACGGCGCCGGAGGGCGTCGCCTCGGGCATGGTGGCGGCAAGCATGGCGACTGTTGAGGAGACCTCCGCGAGCCGCTCGGACAGCTCTGTTATGCGCTCGGCGTTGGGGTGGCGCAGCTCTTCGTGCAGCGCCTCCCAGAGCACCTCGCAGAGCTGCTGAGCAGCGCGCGCGGCACGCGCGAGGCGCTCAGCCACGGTTTCCTCAGGGGAAGATTGGTTGGGTTGGTCTCTCACAGGAGGTTGATATCACCAGTGAAGGACAAGACGCGGCCTCATCGGCAATTCGCAGCGCATGCTTTACACGCGGATAGCCTTCAGAGCATGAGCCGCAGCCCGAGGCTAGCCACCATCTCAGAGCTCGAGGACCGTACCGCCGAAGATCGGGCTAGCGGCGCGATGCGCTCGGTGCAGGCGGCGAACGTGACGCTGCCGCAGCTCGAGCTGGACAAGCTGTGGACGCCGATGCATTTGGAGCGCCTCGCGCGCACCTACTGGCGCTTCATCACGCGCGTGACATTCGGGCTCGTTCGAGTGCTCTACAGCGAGTCCGAGCGCTCCGTGGTTTTGCTCGGACGCCCCCTGAAGCTGCTCACGTTCGAGGCGCCCGAGTATGAGATGGACGACGAGCATGCGCTGGTGCGCTGGCGCATCAAGCGCGGCCTGCTCGTTGCAAAGAGCGGACACGGCGGGCATGGTCATCTGCAGATAGACGTGCGCAAGCTTCCGAGCACGACGCCGCAGGAGGCGCGCCTGCACATTGAGGTTGAGGTTGCGAACTTCCACCCGGCGATCGCCTCCCGGCTCGGACAGCGCGTTTACAACGCCACGCAGGCGCGTTTGCACCTGTTCGTGACCAACGGCTTCCTGCACTCGCTGGCCAGACTGGATCTGGCGGAGTCGCGGGTGGGACGGTTCAGCCGAAGCGCCCGTCCGCGTCAAGCGCCCGTAGCTTCGCGCGATCGTGAGTTGCCTTCACCCGCCGCACAGTCCCTGAACGGGAGCGCGTCACCAGAGATTCGGTGGTGGCGCCGCCGGCGCTCGGGAAGCGCACACCCTGCAGGACGTCGCCGTCGGTGATGCCGGTTGCGGAGAAGAACACGTCCTCGCCTGAGACGAGGTCGTCGCGGGTTAGCACGCGCTCGAGGTCATAGCCCGCGTCAAGCGCGGCTGTGCGCTCCTCGTCGTTGCGGGGCCAGAGCCGTCCGAGCAGCTGACCGCCGAGGCACTTGATTGCAGCGGCGGAGATGACCCCCTCTGGCGTGCCCCCGATTCCCCACATCAAGTCGACGGGGGAGCGTTCTGTGACCGCCAGCAGCGCGGCGGAGACGTCGCCGTGGGCGATCAGGCGCACGCGGGCGCCGGCTTCGCGAATCTCACGGATGCCCGCCTCGTGGCGGGGGCGGTCGAGCACGAGCACCATGGCGTCGCCGATGGAGTGGCCCTTGCGCTCGGCGACCAGCTTGACCGTCTCAGCTAGTGGGCGATCGAGGTCGAGCAGGTCGGCGACCTCGGGGGAGCCTGCCATCTTCTCCATGTAGACGCACGGGCCGGGGTCGAACATGGTGCCCTTGCGCGACAGCGCAATCACCGCGAGCGCGGAGGGCATGCCGTGAGCGGCAAGCGTTGTGCCCTCGAGCGGATCAACGGCGATGTCGACCTCGGGCGGGGAGCCGTCACCGATGCGCTCGCCGTTGTAGAGCATTGGAGCCTCGTCCTTCTCACCCTCGCCGATGACCACGGTTCCGTCCATTTGCACGGAGTGCAGGGCGTAGCGCATGCCGTCCACTGCGGCCTGGTCGGCTGCCTCCTTGTCGCCCTTGCCGACGAGCGGGGCGGCGGCGAGCGCGGCGAACTCGGTGACGCGCACGAGCTCGAGCGCGAGGTTGCGATCCGGCCGCGTGGGTGTGTCGGGGCTCATCGAGGGTGATCTCC
>JBAPMC010000429.1:0-6126 GCA_049278415.1 Solirubrobacteraceae bacterium | reverse complement strand
CTTCCTACCTCACGGTTTGCGCGGCTAGGCTAGGGCGATGCGCAGGCTTGTTGCAGCAGCGGTGCTCATGGCGGTCCTGGTTGGGGTTGGCGGAGCAGTTGTGGTCCTCGGCAACCGCGGAGGCGGGGATTTGTTCCACATCGAACAGTCGCGCTCGCTGAGCCTGAAGCCGGCAACGGTGTTGAGCGCGGCTCGTGTGGAGGCTGTGGTGGCCCAAGCCCCCGAGCCTGTGCCTCAAGCCAAGCGCACGCCACCCGCGCAGGTTCGCTGCCGACCCGGGGGAGCCGGGGTGCTGCGCAACCCGTGGTCGTGCATGATCCGCTACCGCTCGGGCACACGCGCTCACTACCGCGTGCTGGTGCAGCCCAACGGCGACTACAGCGGCACCGGCACTGGCGTTATCGACGGCTGCTGCGTAAAGGCGCCCACGCTCGACTGAACGGCGTCCGCCCGGCGTGAGGACAGGTGTCTGCTCGCGTTAAGAATCTGCGAAAAAATGTAGGAACTTCGCCCGCTCGAACGTATTGAAATAATAGAGGGGGTTACGCGGGCCACCCCAAGCGCAGTTCAGGCCCTGAACGCGGAGAGGAAGAACCCGATGCGCACGCAGCAACGTCCACGTCGCTATATAGCTCGACAGTGGCTCTTAGTGCTCAAACCGGTGCTCCGCTATAGCGCCACGCGCGACGCCTTCGTGCTGCGCGCAATCGGGCGCTCGAGCGGCCCTGTGCTGCGCGCAGACAGACGAAGCGGCAGTCGCTCTACATACACCGACACTGAGCGCCGACGCGTGAGCGCCGCCTAGCTGAAGCTCACGCGTCCAGCGAGCGTTGCAGCGCCTCGAGCACGCGCACCACACGCAGTCCGCTGTGGCCGTCTGAGCGTGGGGTGCTGTTCTCGCGGATGCACTGCACGAAGTGCTCGCACTCAAGCCGCAGCGGCTCCGCGTTTGAGATGCGCGGTGAGAAGCTCTCCCCCGCACGGGCTATGTACTCGCCCCAAGAGCTTGTGTCCTCGTCAAAGCCCTTGTCATACACAGTGAGCTTGCCCTCGATCTGCATGTCATCGAAGGTGGCCATCCGCTTAGAGCCCACCACGGTGATGCGCCGCTCCTTGTGTGGGTCAAGCCAGGAGAGGTGCAGGTGGGCAACGCGGCCGGAGGGGAAGCGCAGGTAGCAGAACACCACGTCCTGCACCCCGCCGCGCACGTAGGACTCGCCATGAGCTGAGCACTCCTCAGGCTCTTCATCGATCAAGTGCAAAACGACCGACACGTCGTGCGCGCCGAGGCTCCACAGCGCGTTCTCCTCGGCCCGCAGCTTGCCGAGGTTCACGCGGTTGCCATAGATGTAATAGAGCGAGCCGAGCTCGCCCTGCACTGCCAGCTCCTTCAGGCGGGTGACGGCGGGGTGGTACTCGAGCAGGTGGCCCACCATCAGGATGCGCCCTGCCCGCTCGGCGGCGTCCACAGCCAGCTGGGCGTCGGCCACGGTGGTGGCAAGCGGCTTCTCAACGAAGCAGTGCTTGCCGGCCTGCAACACTCGGGCGGCAAGCTCGGCATGAGTGGGGACGGGTGTGGCGAGCACAACGGCGTCGAGCTCGGGGTCAGCCAGCAGATCGTCGAACTCTGCCGTGCTGCGAGCCCCGGGGATGGCTGTGGCGAGCTTCTCGCGCGCTTGCTCAGAGGCGTCGCACAGCCACCTCAGCTCACAACCGTCGATAGCGGCGAAATTGCGTGCCAGGTTCGGACCCCAGTAGCCGAGGCCCACAACACCTATCCTTACGGGCCGCTCGCTCAAAGCGCCCCAATTGCCGCCACGCAACGCTCTGCAGCTTTGCCGTCGCCATACAGTTGCGGATGATTTTGGGGAATGGGTCGTTCAAGTGATGCCAGCACTCGATCTACGTCAAGGTCGACGAGCGTGTTCCAACCGGTTTCAACCGTCTCCACCCACTCGGTGGTGGACCTCAGCGTGATACAGGGCACCCCGGCAAGGTACGCCTCCTTCTGGACGCCACCGGAGTCGGTGAGCACGGCGCGTGCCCCACACACGAGCGCGCTGAACTCCACATAGCCAAGTGGATCGCAGAGCTTCAGGCCGTCGAGCAGCTCTAGGTCTGCCAGCAGGCCCGCTTCGTGCAGTCGTGCACGAGTGCGTGGGTGCAGTGGGAACAACACCGGCTTTGGCAGCGCCTCAACGATCTGCACGAGCGCTCGCAAGCGCTCCGGGTCATCGACGTTACCGGCCCGGTGGGCGGTGAGCAGCAGGTACTCGCCAGGCTCAACTTCATAAGGGGCGAGCGCCTCGCTGTTGGTGGGGGCCGTCGATTGCCACTTGAACGCAATATCAATCATCACATCCCCAACAACCTCGATTGCGCCGTGGGCGGACTCATTCCTCAGGTTCTCGGCAGCCGTCTCAGACGCGCACAACAGCAGCTCGCTCATGTGATCGCACAGCACGCGGTTGAGCTCCTCGGGCATCGAGCGGTCGAACGAGCGCATGCCCGCCTCCACGTGCACCACGGGCACGCCCCGCTGAGCTGCCGCGAGCGCTCCGGCAAGGGTGGAGTTGGTGTCGCCGTATACGAGCACGGCGTCGGCAGCCACCTCTTCGAGCAATGGCTCGAGCGCCGCCAGCATTCGCGCGGTCTGGGAAGTGTTCGAGCCGCCCCCAATCCCTAGCTGATGCTCTGGGGCCGACAGGCCGAGCTGTGAGAAGAACACGCTCGAGAGCGCGTCGTCGTAGTGCTGGCCGGTGTGCACGAGGATCTCCTCATGCTCCGCTCGCAACAGGCCCGACACCGCTGCAGCCTTGATGAACTGCGGTCGGTTGCCTACGACTGTGAGGATCTTCATCGCGGCAGCCTAACTGAGGGTCGCAGATCGAAAGGGCTCGGCACGTCCTGTGCAGGGGGCATTATGTCCCTATCATGTCTCATAAGAGCGACAGCAAGGAGACACGTGAGTGGGCAGCTGACAGCCGAGAAGCGCTTGGAGCGAGCCGATCGTAGCCTTGAAGATCTCAAGAGTGGCTTCGTGGAAGCCGTCGAGCATCTCCAGCGCGCGCCTGAGGTGGATAACGATTGGGATCTGCGCTGGCACGAGCTAAGCGACCGACTGCGAGGTCTCCGTGCTGAACTCGAGCCCGATGATTTTGACAAGGAGCAGGTTGTCCTGCTCCTGGACACTCTGCTCGAGATTCGCGAGCTCATTGACCGTGAGGGTGCATCCGGAGATCTCGACGTTTGTGATCAACTGCTTGTCAAGCTCGAGCGTATCCGCCATGTCGTTCGCGACGCACTCGACGAGCACGTTGGCGGAACTGTCGGTGATGTCGGCCTGGTGCTTGAGGATCTCGAGCAATGGCTGCCGCATGTGCCCGATCGGGTCATTGCCGACCTTGTAGGAGTCAATCGTCGAACACTCTCGCGTTGGCGTCATCAATCTGACACGCCTCCGACTCGGCGGCTTCGCGTATTCGCGCGTCTAATTGCGATCCTTCGTCACAACTGGGATGAGGAGGGGATGATCGAGTGGTTCCAGCGCCCCCGGCGAGAGCTTGGCGGACGCAAGCCCGCGGCTCTGCTGGACGACCCGGTTGTCGAGCTATTGCTCGTGAGCGCGGCGCGATCGGGCAGAAGCCAATATGCCGGCTAGAAGTCGCCCGGCGATCAAGCCATGGTCGGGCGTCGTCTATCGAGCAACCTCCTACGACGTGCCGCTTTGGGTCAATCCAAACCGTAGATCGGGGCGCTGGAACGTCGCTGGCGCCGAATGCACGCAATACATGTCGCTTGATGCGAATGCTCCGCTCGCGGAGATGCTGCGTCATGAGGATCTTCGTACCGACGAGGCCGCATCCCACTACAGGACTACGCTGTGGCAGATCCGCGTCGATGAGGTATGGACGGTCGACTACAGCACGTTCGAGAAGGCTCAGGGAGCCGGATTCCCACCGGAGGCATTGGTGGAGGACGATCATGAGCGCTGCCAGGCGGAGGCCAAGCGGCTCGTGGAGCATGGCGTAGGAGCGCTCCTCTCGCCTTCAGCGGCTCTTGTGGGGAGCATCAACATGACGATCTTTGGTCCGCGTGTGCATATCCCCTGGACCAGTCAGGCGACGCTTGCCTCTGCGATGGCAGCCCAGGCGATCTCCACTGGACCTCCGCCCTCAGGACTGGCGGCTAGAGTTCGATTCTTTGGAGAGCCACACAGTGCTCTGGCTTCCTACCGAGAAGCCGTTCGCCGTACTGCCGAGGGGTGAGCGGACGCAGCCTACGCGCTGGGGCAGCCGAGGTTGGCAGGGTGCTGCCCGCGTGGCCGGACTACGCTGCAGCGCCAACCACCGACGTCGACCAGTCGATCACCGACGTCGGCCTGACCACATGACGGCTGAGGCCCAGCTGCTTCGGCTCGAGGCCCAGGGCGAGCCCGACGAGCTGCGGGAGGTGCAGCACCGGCATCTTTAGCTCACGCCCCACCACTTTCTCGGCGAGCGGCTGTTGCAGGTCGAGGTTCAGGTGACACAGCGGGCACGGAGTCACAAGGCAGTCGGCCTCCGCGTCCACCGCGTCGCCGAGGTGACGGCCCGCCTGCTTGAGCGAGGCCTCCTTGTTCATCGTGATGATCGGGAAGCCACAGCACTTGCGCATGCCGGCGTACTCAATAACGGCGCCGCCGAGCGCGTCGATCAGCTGCTCGAGGTAGTGGTCGCGCGGATGCTCATCGTCGATGCCGAGGCGATCGCGCGGGCGCACGATGTAGCAGCCATAGAAAGGGCCCACCTTGAGGTTCGTGAGCGGTCGCTTCACGAGCGTTCGTAGCTTCTCGAGGCCTATCTCCTCAACCAACAGCCACAGGAAGTTCTTGTTCGTGAGGCCCTTCTCATAGCTCAGGCCCTCCTCGGCGAGCGTGCTGTTCACGTGGGCTCTGTACTCCGCATTGGCGTCGAGGCGCTCCTGGCACTCGCCCTGGGCGCCCTGGCAGGTGGAGCAGATGTTCATCATCAGCTCTGCCCCGTCCACCTGCTGGGCGAGCGCGAACGTGCGTGCGTTCAGCGTGTCAGCGAGCTCCTGGTTGTGCTCGGCGATCACACCCGCCCCACAGCAGCTGGCGCGGTCGAGCTGCACCAGCTCGATGTCGAGCAGCGGCGCCACCTGCGCCATCGAGCCGTGCAGCTCCGGTGTGAAGCCACGGCTCACGCAACCGGGCCAGTAGGCCACCTTCATGTGGTGCTCCCTTCTGATGCTCTGGTGCGGACGCTCGTGGTCATACGCTTGCCTCCGGCGCGGAGGTGCTCTCACCTGCGCCAACGGCTGCGGGCATCTCGAGGTCTTCATCCTCGCCTGAGATGTACAGGTTCAGCTCGTAGCGCTCAGGCTTGCCCTCCACCTTCGCGTAGATCTTCTTGACCGCGTCTAGATCTTGCTTGGGGATCTTGTGGCCAAAGATCGCGATCTTGATGTTCATCTTGCGTTTCATAACCCCGCGGATCACGACCGGCAGCGAGCTCAGGAGCTCCTTGCCGGCGGCCGGGTGGAACTTGCCGAACCACGAGTTGCCTCCATATGAGCGCGGCAGCATCTCCGCCTCGTGTAGCAGCCCGTAATCCTTGATCAGCGTCACCATCGTTTCCTCGTGGCGGTGACCGTTGTTCTGGTCCACGATGTGCTGGTCGTTGCCGGCGATGCGCCGCAAGCGCATTATCTGCCCCATCGGGTTGACCCCCTTCGGGCAGGCCTCCACGCACTTGAAGCAGTGGGTGCAGTCATAGATTCCCTGCGGGTCCTGTGACAGGTCGATCAGGCGCTCGCGCTGCTCTTCATCGCGTGGGTCGCCCACGAAGCGGTAGGCCTTCGCGAGCGCCGCTGGGCCGATGAAGCCGGGGTCCACCTCCATCGCCAGGCAATCCGACACGCACGCCCCGCACTGGATGCAAGCCATCGACTGCGTGATGTCCATCATGCTCTCGCGGTCCACGATGTGCTCACGCTCGGGCTGAGGGCCCTCGTTGATGAGCCACGGCGTTACTCGCTGCACCTTCTTCCAGTGAACCGCATCCATGTCCACGATCATGTCCTTGATCACAGGCATGTTGCCCATCGGCTCCACCTCGATCACAC
>JBAPMC010000428.1:0-13569 GCA_049278415.1 Solirubrobacteraceae bacterium | reverse complement strand
GCTCGACTCCGGCCGCGAGTTGCAGGGGCGACCACTGGATCACCGCCGTGGCAGCGAGATAGGCGTCGATGGAGGCGCTCAGCGGTCCGAAGGACCACGAGTTCCGGTAGCCCGTCCAGAAGCCGGTGACGAGCCCAGTGTCGCTGACGACGAAGTAAAGGTCGGTCTCGAACAGGTCGAGCACGCGCGCGCTCACTCGCTGCTCGTGCGGCGGCTTGCCGATCGCTAGGTACCACACCCCCTGACCTGTGTCCACATAAAGTTCGCCTGTCGCGTGCACGTCGAGCACGATCGGGATTGAGTACTGCGCTTCGATCACGAGGTCGAACGTGCCGGCGTTGCCGTCGTAGGTGGCTATCGCCTCGAAGTTGGCCTCCTCAGAGGGGCCTCCAATGCGCTTGGAGAGGATGTTGGCCTTGCCGATCAGCATCATCACCGGGCCTGGCAGGAGCAGGATGAAGGAGATCGACGCTGAGGCTGTGAAGCCATCGTCCTGTGTGCCGATAACGGCTCCGGCTCCGAGGGCGAAGGCGCCGGGGACGGGATTCAGCCACTTGAACGCATCGGTGGCCGTGTAGTCCGCTGCGCCGTCCCCTCCCTGTAGATCGGGAACGCCGGTGAGATCAGGTGTCCCTGCTGCTGATCCGCTTGCCACCGTCGGATACTTGAACCAGTCCCACCACGATGCGCTGCCGATGTTGGGGCTCAGATTGCTCGCGACCATGCCCGACAGTCCATACAGCGCGACGTCGGCGAACAGCGGGATGCCGACGGGCAGCTCGGCGTCGAGTGAAAGGAAGAAGGCGGACTGCCCTTTGAACGTCCCGACTATGAACTGCGCGTCGACCTCCAGGTCACCGGCTGCCTGGATCGTGACGTCCACGCCGCCGGCGAACAGGTCGAGCGGAGTCGGGATGTTCGCCGGTAGTCCGATGGCGGTCGGATCTTCGCCTGCGCTCAGGTGAAGGTGGTCGACCTCGCCGCTGAAGGAGAGGACGTCGGGGATTTCGAAGTCCACCGACACGCCGCTGAAGGAGACGGCGCCGGTATCGATGTTCACCTGCAAGCCGCGAACCGAGCCCCCGAGCGGGACTCCCTCGACGAGGTTGACATCGCCGTCGAAGCCGATCCACCGTCCAGTGCTGTCGGCGCCAAAGCCCAGGCGCTCAAGCGCAACGTGGAAGCCGAAGTAGTCGATTGCCGCCTGGCTTGGAAGGTCGATCCAGCCGCCCTGCAGCGTCACGTTGCCTTTGGAGTCGATCGAAAGGCCGCGCAACTCCACCTTGGGCCAGTCGATGCCGGCAGTGTCAAGCGCAATGGAGCCGGTGAGCGTGAGCCGCCAGACGCCGTCGGACTCACGGTCTACCTCGAGCGTTGCGATCTCCAGATCGATGCTCGTCTCAGCCAGCAGTTCATAGTGCAATTTGACGAGGCCGTCCGCTGTCATCTTGCTCGGGTCGCTCTGCTGCGCGGCGAGCGTTACCGCGAGTGAGCCGTCGGCGCGCACGGCAACCTCCACCTCGACGGTCTCAGATTTATCTTCGGAGTCGGTGAAGTATGGGATCGTCAGCAGCCCGGCGATATTCGTGGAGACGAACGCGCTTTGGGAGAGGGTGAGATCGAACGCGGTGAGCGCCACGATGAAGTCGCCAAACAGCGACGCAGACAACCCTCCGGTGGGAATATCGTCGATGTGCAGACGCCCGCCCACACCGTGGTTGTCGATCGTCAGATCCTCGAGCGCCACGGATGGCGCTTCGTGCGCGTGAACGCCCAGGGAGATACCGCCGCTGTCGCTGAAGGAGAGCACGCCTGAGCCGAGTGCGATGTTCGCCCGTTCAACGAAGGCGTTGGCTGCATCGGCGATGAGTACGAGAGGTGTGAGGGCGTCGGTCATGGTTGTGCTCTCTAGGCTTTGAGCGCCGCCCCGATCGCGCGCAGCTCCTGGGCGATCTGGTGCAGGGTGTTGATGGCCTCGGTGATCGAGCCCGCTTCGCTCAGCAGCGAGCTGAGCATCCCAAAGAACTGACTGCCCGACTCAAGCGCGCTGGTGCTGGGTCCCCCCGGCAGCAAGCTCTGAGCCGTGGACAGGGCGTTCTGCAACGAGCTGAGCACGGTCGTCGCCTCTGTGCCGGCTTCGGTCGCGGCGGACGACAGTTCTTCGAGCTTGCCCGCAATCAGCTCGATGGCTTGTGCGGCATTGCCGAGAGCGCCGTTGATCTCCCCGCCCACCGCTTGGATCGCCGTGCCGACGCCATCTTCGATGCCGCCGAGCGCGGTGAAGAGGGCCGTCACGGTGGTAAGGATGTCCTTCGGCGTAGCGGTATGGCCTGCTTCTATTTTTGGACCGCTTTCCGGTGTGGCGAGAACCGCCAGATCGGTCTCGAGCGTGCTCAGCGGATTGGTCATCGTGAAGCTCCTTGCTTGGCTCTGGTCTAGGGGAACGGTTGTGCGGCTATGAGCGCCGGCGCAGCGAATGGCTTCGACGGCGCCGATCGGTTGCCGGCGACGTCGACGGAAACCAAGACGTAGGAGGGTGACTCGCCGGAGGCGACGGCCGTCCAGGAGGGCGCTGCGCTCGGATCAGCCGGGGCGGTCGGATTCGAGCCGGGAATCGCGCCGTCCACGAAAGCGGTCCTCAACACGGGCAGCCCTCCGATCACCTTGATCGTGCCGGCGTAGCTGGCGAGAACGACTACTGCGACTCCTCGTCCGAGGCCCAGCCGCAGTCCTGTGATGCGTGAGGTGGCTGGGCTTGATGAGGTGTCGCTCACGAGCTGCGCGGCGCCACCGGCGGAGCCTGGGATCCAATAGTTGAACGCGCCCGGCTGAGTCTCAGGCGTGCTCGGATCGAACTCCGCGAGGCGATAGACGCCGAGGATCTCCTGCGGTGGCGGGCTTGGCGGCAGGGCGACCTCGCCCATGTCGCTTCCGTCGTAGTCGCGCGCGAACGTGCGTGGGTCGTCCACGACGCCAATCAAACGGGGATCGCCGGCGCCGGAGGTGAGCGAGAGCGGGCTCCGCGCACCGGCAATGACCTGCGGCAGCGCGAGCGTCGAGGGGTCCGAAGGATGCACGGGGTCTGGACCGAACCAGCGGAGATCCTCCAGTTCGCTGGGGTCTGAGGAGCGGTACACGAGGTAACCGGCGATGTCAGAGCTTGCATCGAGCGCCCAGGCGACGATCAGCGCCCCAGTTTGCGGCTGTGGCGTCACCTTGTAGAGGACGGGCGCTCGCGAGGGACGCACCGTGCGGGTGTAGATCGGCCCAACGCTCGGCGTCGGGTTGCTGCTCGAGCCCGCGCTGTTGATGGCGAGCAGCGCATACAGATTACGCCCGAAGCCGTTGCCGTTGACGGTGTCCAGAAGCGGCGGCCCTCCGGGCGCGATCGCCGTCCCAACCTGGGCGAATGAGCGTCGGTTTCCTGCAACGTCGGCGAGCGCACGCAGCTCGTCGTCCAACAGCCCGCCATAGAAATGCTCGATGAAGGCGCGCTGCCCGGCGGCGTCTGCGAGGACGCTCACCGCGTCGAGTGTGGTGGAGAGCCGATCGTTGTAGGCGGCGAGCCATGCGGGCAGGACGTCGATCCACTTCTGCAAGTCTGCTCGCCCGGCGATCGCCGGATTGGGGTCGAGCAGCCCGGCGCTCCGCCGGCGCTGGATATCGGCGACGAACAACGAATGCGCCGGTGCTCGATTGAGCAGGTAGCCTGAGACGCCTGGCAGCGCTGTCAGCTCGAACGGCAGCGAATATGAGGCGTTGCCGTTGTAATCGGCAGGCTCGTAGTACAGGTGATGGACGATGTGGGTGGGCGTTGGCTGCGTCACAGCCGGCGGGGACGGCGGCTGGAGCTGCTGGGCGCCGACGAATGTGACCTGGTTGGAGGACGGCTCGGGGCGGCTCGCGCCGGTGTTCGGGTCGACGATCTGCTCATCCGGGTCGAAGGTGCTCGCCCGCGAGACCGAGACGCTCGCCGTGCCCGTGGCGCTGCGCTCGCCGATCGGCACGCGCAGCGGAGCTTGCACGGTGAGCGACACGCTCACGCCGCCAACGAGGTACGCGGGTTGGCCGACGAACGCTCCCGGGTTGCTAACCACGCGCGCGCCGGGACCGCCGAGGAGCGTCGCCACCACGCCGCCGGGTTGTACGTCGGCTGAAGGGTCAACGGGGCCAGGGCGAACGGCGAAGCGTTCCGTGACCACCGTCCCGTCGTCGAGCAAGCCGGTCAGCGTGAGCGAAGCCGAGGGGTCCGAGGCAGGGAGCGTCGTCAGCGGGGGATCGCAGATCGCGTAAGTGCAGCCGCGATTCAAGTCAGGCACAAGCTCGATGAGGGTGAGCGCCTGCACACTAGGGATTGGAACAGCGAAGTCGCTCGTGGCAAGCGGGGAGGACGAGGCGTCGAGCACGCTCAGGCGCGCACTGAGCGCATCGGGGTAGCTCAGAAAGGCGCTTGCCGGCCAGGAGGCCACGACGCTCAGCGTGCCGCCGACCCACGCTGTGGGGTTCGCCGGATTCTCGGGGGCGCCCCCGCCGGCTGGGCTGTTGTCGAAAGTCGTCTGCGCTGCGCCAACGGTGAGCAGCCGCAGTGTTGGAGCAGCTGCGATGGGCTCGACGCCGCGGGCGTCGCTCCAGGGGCTGTAGGAGCCGAGTTGGCCGAACAGGCCGAAGCCGGCGGTGCGGTGCTGGTAGCCGCTGCTCGGATCAGGTAGGCCCGCGTCGGCGAAGCGCAGACTGGCGGCGGGCGCCGGCACGAGCGGGGAGTCAAGCGGCGTCGGCTGGGGTGTAGCCGCAATTATTCGTGCGATCGAAACAGGGTTGGAGAGATCCCCGTCGGCTCGCTGCGCGAGATATCCGACCGTGCGCAGCGGAGGCGGCAAGGCGGTTGGGTCCTCTACCGGGTCGCCGCTCTGCTCAGCAGCATCCAGCGGCGGCGAGGCCCATTGCACGTCGAAGTAGGAGCGAGCCACAATCGACGGTCCGGAGGGATCGACCTGCTCGCTCCGCCGGCGAAACCATGTGACCGGCTTTGAGGGTGCAGCCGGTGCGGTCATCGCTGCTGGCGCGTGCACGATTGCGTAGCGCACTCCGACATGAGCATCGGTGACCGGCGAGCTGGCGAGTCCACCGATGACGATGACGCTGCCCACCCAACCGGTTGCGCTGAGGAGAATCTCATCGATCGGCTGCGTGGCCGGGTTGGGCGAGACGAGCGCGCGCCACTGCAGTGAGCTGGCTGAGAAGGAGAGGCTGACCACCTCCACACCAGCGGATCGCGCGATGAGCTGTCCCTCACCGGCAACGCTCACGGCGACCTCAGCAACAGGCGTTGAGAGGCGAATGTCGCAGACCCTGACATCGCTCGGGAGTGGGGGGAAGGGGAAGCTCGAATGGTTCACCTCAGCGGCGAGCAGCGCCTGCGGACGCGCGCCGGCGGCGAGTGGTTGCACGGCGGCGCTGAGCGCTGCCGTGACCTCGCCAGGCACCCCGGCGAGCGTCGTTGGTGGCGTGGTTGAGCTTCCATCGCTCTGCCATGCATAGAGGTGGCTCAATAAGGGGTCGGCGGTGATGAGCATGCCGTCAAAGAGGGCGCTCCCGCGCGCGAGCGCGCCCGCGGGAGCGCTGCCAGGACTGCGCACGACTGGAGGGACGATTGTGGGCCAAACGCCGACGATGCAGTAGTCATAAGCCTCATTGGGGTTGGCCTGCGTATCGACAAAGTAGAGCCCGAGCACCCTGGCCAGGTAGGGGCTTAGCGCGGCAAGCTGTAGCTGTGAGACGAGGCGCAGCGACAGCTGTGGCGCGTGTGTACCGTCGCTTGATTGCTGTAGTCCGACCGCGTAGTTGGGCGTTCCCGGCCATCCGTGCACGAGACGCACGCACTCCTCGCGCAACGTCTTTGAGTGCATGCGCTCGGTTGCGGTGCTCATGCCGGCGAGCAGATCGAGTCCGTTCAGTCGCTCAGAGCACTCGAGCACATCGCGAGCCAGCAGAACCGGGTCGGGATGTGTTGCGGGATCAAGCGCGCCCGTGTAGCGAGCCGGCCAGTTCGAGCGAGTTACAGGCAGGGTGAACGGCTCTCCCCAAACCCGCCAGCCGAGCTTGTCGCGTGGACCCCACTCAGGCTTGCCAGCGCCCCAGCCGGCGCCACTCAACGTGCCCACGCCGTTTGTGCTCTTGGCGTCTTGGTCAGACCGATCGCCATCGGTCTGACCTTGACCGTCCTTGCAACAGTGGCGCTGTTCGTCCGGCGCCATATCGCTGCCAACGGGAACGAGGCTGCCGAGGCCGCTCGGATCGGATTGCCTCGAGGGTTGCGCGGCGAGCGTCTGTCTGATGTCGAGAGGTGGCTCGATCGGACCGCGCTCCTCGCCACTGGCGGTACGTCGCGCGAGCCAGAACGCTCCCGGGGGGAAGCCAAGCTCCGGGGCGAAGGACCAGCGCAGGTGAGTCCCCACCTGCATCGGCTGGCCGTCGAAGCTCGGCTCAGATCCGTCTGCACGCGCAGCTTGTAGGCCCAGCACTGAGAGCCGCAATTCGGTTCCCCTTTTGTGCGCCTAACCGCACGTGCGGCAAGGTCTTCGCTTTTCGTGCGCGAAGTATCCGCTTCCTACGGAGTCAAGTCAACCCATTCTTCGGAATTTGAGAGAATTGCTAGCGCCCGCTCAAGCGAGTGCGGCCGGAGCATCCGCGCCGGAGGGGTCCTCGGCGACAGCAGACCCGCTGAGCAGCGCCGCATAGCGTCCGCCGAGCTCCAGCAACTCCTCATGAGTGCCCCGCTCGACGATCTGACCGGAGTCGAGCACGAGGATCTGATCGGCGTCGCGGATCGTGGAGAGACGGTGGGCGATCGCGATCGTGGTGCGCCCCCGCGAAAGATCGTCAAGCGCACGCTGCACCGCACGCTCGGTTTCGGTGTCGAGGGCTGAGGTCGCCTCATCGAGGATCAGTACCGGCGGGTTGCGCAGCACCGTGCGGGCGATAGCCATGCGCTGCTTCTCCCCGCCGGAGAAGCGATAGCCGCGCTCGCCTACGGGCGTGTCATAGCCCTCCGGCAGCGAGGAGATCAGCTCGTGAATCTGTGCGGCGCGTGCGGCGTCTTCGATCTCCTCGTCGGTTGCCTCAGGGCAGGCAAAACGCAAGTTCTCGCGGATCGACGCATGGAACAGGTAGGTCTCCTGGGAGACCAGCCCCACGGTTGCTGCCAGCGAGGAGAGCGTCATGTCGCGGATGTCCACTCCATCGATCTCCACATGCCCTCGCTGGGGCTCATAGAGCCGGGCCACCAAATAGGCAAGCGTGGTCTTGCCGGAGCCTGTCTCGCCCACTAGCGCGGTGCGTGTTCCCGCCGGGATCTCCGCTGCAATTTCCCGCAAGGTCCAACGATCCTCCTCCTCAGAGGCATAGGTGAACCACACGTCCTCCAGGCGCACATCGCCGCTTACGCCGCTCAGCTCGCTCGCATCGGCGCGCTCCTCGATGTCAACGGGCAGGTCGAGGTACTCGAAGATGCGCCCGAACAAAGCCAGCGAAGTCTGCACTTCAAGGCCCACCGACAGCAGCGACTGGATTGGGAACAGCACGCGGGTTTGTAGCGTTGTAAATGCGATCACCGTTCCAATGGAGATCGCCTGGTGACCGGAGGCGATGCTCTCGCCCGCAAACCAGTAAACGGCGGCTGGCATGATTGCGAAGCTCATCTGCACCGAGGCCATCCGCCAGCGGCCCGCCATCCGTGCTCGCACCTCGAGATCCGCCAGTTCACCGGACTCGTCGCTGAAGCGGCGCACAAGCTCAGGCGAGCGTCCCATCGTCTTGCCGAGCAGGATGCCCGACACCGACAAGGACTCCTCCACGAGCGTTGACATGTCGGCAAGTCGGCCCTGTCGCACCGACTGGATGCGCCGACGCTCCTCGCCCACGCGGCGTGTGAGCCACACGAAGAAGGGCAGCAGGAAGAGCGAGAACGCCGCCAATTGCCAGTCGAGCAGGATCATCGCGACGATCACCGCCACCACCGTCGTTACGTTCTGAACAATCGAGGTGGCGGTTGAAGTCACCACGCTGTCGATGCCGCCGATGTCGTTGGCTATGCGCGATTGCACCTCTCCCGTGCGGGTGTGGGTGAAGAACGCGAGCGACATCCGTTGCAGATGCGCGTATACGGAGGCGCGCAGGTCGTGCATCACGCGCTGACCGACCTGATTTGAGATCCAGGTTTGCGCCACCCCGATCACGCCGCCGATGATCGACAGCGCAATCATCCCGCCTACCAACAGCCCCAGCAACTCCGTGTTCTTCTGGGGAATCGCCGTGTCGATCACCCCACGCAACAGGAACGGACTTATGACTCCCAGTCCGGCGGCTAGGAAGATCAACACGAGCAGTCCGGTCAAACGTGCGCGGTAGGGCGCGAACAGGCCCCGGATACGGCGCAAGGACACGTGCGAGGAGGCTAGATCCTCAGGCGGCAGGGTGGGCTTTGAGGAGCCAGCGCGTCCGCCGTGGCGTCCTTCGCCGGATCGTCCATCGCTGAAGGGCTGACTGCTCACAACGAAGGCTCTCCCTTGCCGACGATCGGTTCATTCACTTCGTCGAATCTTACCGTCGGTCTGGATTGGCTCCGGACGGCCGGACGGCGACTCCTGAGCGCGTCCGCAAAACGGGCATGAACGCACTTTGGGGCGCCCGACGGCGAATCCCCGCCCGTAGGATCGTAGGATTGAGGGCAATGGACCTTTCAAGCTCCGAGATCCGCGTGCTCGCGTGCCTGCTCGAGAAGCAGCGCACCACACCCGACCATTACCCGCTCTCGCTCAACTCGCTGCGTTTGGCCTGCAACCAGGCAACCAACCGTGAGCCCGTGGTGGACTATGACGACGCCATCATCCGCGATGCGCTCCACCGCCTCGATCGTCGTAGCTACATACGCCTTGCCAGTGGGCGCAGCAGTCGCACCGCGAAGTACCGTCACCTGCTCTCCGAAGCCCTGCCGATGTCCGATGGCGAGCAGGCGATCATGTGCGTGCTGATGTTGCGTGGTCCGCAGACGCCTGGTGAGCTCAAGCAGCGCAGCGAGCGGCTGCACGCCTTCGACGGGCTCGACGGGGTTCACGAGACGCTCGCGGTGCTCATCGGGCGCGGATTGGTCGCCCAGCTCAATCGTCGTCCGGGTCAGAAGGAGGAGCGCTACGCACAGTTGCTCGGCGACTCCTCAGAGGGCTCCAACGGCGCCCACTTCTCGACACACACCCACGTAGTTGGGGAGAGGTCTGCTCCTGCACCGCCCACCGCTGCGATCCCGTGGCGAGACCAAGACGACCAAGACCAAGGCGACCCGCCGCCAGGCCAGGGCCACCCGCAGCCGGGCCAAGGCGACCGAGGCCAAGGCGATCTGCGGCCAGACCAAGAGGATCTGCAAGAGCGCGTTACGCGTCTGGAGCGAGAAGTAGCCGAGCTGCGCGCCGTGCTCACACAGCCATGAGCCACGTTCAGCTCATATTCGCCGCCGCAGGGCAAACATCCGACACCGCCACGGGGGTAGGCATCCCGGTGGCGATAGCGGCAGGGCTCGTGTCGTTCCTCTCGCCGTGCGTGCTGCCGCTGGTGCCCGGTTACCTCTCGACCGTCATCGGGGTGGCCCCGGCGGACATCCAGCATGCGGGGGCACGTCGCGTGCTCATCCCGAGTCTGCTCTTCATAGCGAGCTTCTCCCTGATTTTCATCTTGCTAGGGCTCACCGCTACTCAGCTCGGTTCGCTGATGCACGATCACCTTGAAACGCTGCGCACGGTTGGCGGGGTGCTGATCGTGCTGATGGGCGTGGTCTTCCTCGCCACCCCGTTCGTAGACGCGCTCAACTTCCAGTGGCACTCCGAGTCGCTGCTGCGGCTTGCCGGACGGGGCGGTCCGCTGATAGCGGGCGCCGCATTTGCGATTGCGTGGACGCCGTGCACGAGCATCACCCTTGGTGCGATCCTCACGCAGGCCGCGGTCTCCGACTCAGCTGCTCACGGAGCGATCCTGCTCGCCTTCTACTCGGTGGGACTGGCGATCCCGTTCCTGCTGATCGCGGTGGCGTTTGAGCGCATGAGCGGTGCGCTTGCTGTGGTCAAACGTCACTTCCCGTTGATCGTTGGGGTTGGCGGGGCGATCATGATCGCGCTCGGGCTGCTGATCCTCACGGGCGAGTACACGATTTTGAACGCTCAAACCAACAGCCTGCTGCAAGGCACTGGCCTCAACGTGTCGAACATCTGATTCACCGTTAACACGGATGCTGGTCTGGCGCCAAAACAGCACAGCCTGGCGTGAGCACCGCCTTGACTGGGCGTAAAGAGCCTTCACGGGTAGTAGGGACACAGCCTGGACGGGCGTGAAGACAGCCTGGACGGGCGTAAGGGCAGCTTGGACAGATACCCTCGCGTGTGGATGACAGCCGCCAAAACGCCATCCCCACAGCGCATTGCACTCGCCTCGGTGGTGGCGGCCGCCGTGCTCGTTGCGATCAAGCTGATTGTCGGTCTGCTCTCCAACAGCCTTGGAGTGCTCGCCGAGGCGATCCACTCAGCTACCGACCTCGCAGCCGCCCTGCTCACCTTCTTCGCGGTGCGTGTGGCGGTGCGCCCCGCCGACCGCGACCATCCTTACGGCCACGGAAAGGCAGAACACCTCTCAGCGCTTGGGGAGAGCGTGATCCTGATCGTGGCGAGCCTTGGCATCGCTACCGAGTCGATCATCCGCCTTACGGGGCACGGTGGAACGGTTGATCTGCACTGGTACACCTTCGCGGTTCTGGTGGTGGTGATTGGGATCGACAGTGCCCGCTCGATCGCCTCCCACCGTGGAGCTCATCGTCACGAAAGCGCTGCGCTCGGCGCCAACGCTCTGCACTTCACACTCGATCTGATCGGCTCCATAGCCGTGCTGATAGGGCTCGTGCTCGTGCGGGCTGGCTATCCACAGGCCGACTCGATCGCTGCCCTGCTCGTGGCGGGGCTCGCCTTGTTCTCCGCGGGGAGGCTGATGCGGCGCAGCGTGCACGTTCTAATGGACACCGCTCCCGCCGGCCCCATTGAGAGCAAGGCGCGAGCGGCGATTGAGGCGCTTCCGGAGAACATCAGCTTGCGTCGCCTGCGGATGCGCGAAGTTGGCGGCCGCCACTTCGCCGACATCGTTGTGGGCGTCGCGGGGGACGCGAATCTAGCGGAAGGCCATGCTGTGGCAAGCGCCATCGAGGCAGCGATTGAGCGAGAGCTGCCCGGTAGCGATGTGGTGGTGCACGTTGAGCCCGATCGAAGTTTGCGCTCGCGCTCTGGCGATGGATCCTCGGGAGCGCTGTTGGAGGTGCGCCTTGCAGCGGACGCAACGCTTGCCGACGCGGAGGCGCTCGCGCGGCACCTGCGCTTTGAGCACGATGAGGTGATCAACGTGGCGGTGCGCGCTGGAGCCAAACCGATCGGCGAGGACACAAGCGTCGGTTGACCTCCACTGCGATCCCGAGTGGATGGTGCTGGAAGAGTTGACCTCCACTTGCGATCCAAGTCGATGGTGTGGGAAGGATTCAGACCGGGCAACGTCTTACTGTGATGCATATCCCTATCGACGGAGGACTAGCCGTGAGGCACCCCACAGCAGATCAAGCAAGGCCCTGGCGTATATCGATCATTCCGCTGCTCGCGTTGGTAGGAATATTCGCGCTCGCCGGTTGCGGGAGCTCGAAAAGCAGCAGCTCCTCTGAATCGACGCCTGCCACGACCCCGCCCGCTACGACCACGGCCACCACCGAATCGACTGGACCCATCCCGGCGAGCGGCGCCCTCAGCCTCGAAGCGAACCCGGAAGGTCAGCTGAAATACAACACCACGTCGCTCACAGCCAAAGCAGGCGCGGTGTCGATCGCCTTCAAGAACTCCTCCCCAATTGGCCACAACGTGACGGTTGAATCCTCCTCAGGCGCCTCCGAAGGCGCCACGCCGACGTTCACTGGCGGGAGCAAGACGCTCAAACTCAACCTCAAGCCCGGCACATACAAGTTCTACTGCTCGGTACCCGGTCACCGCATGGCAGGCATGGAAGGGACGCTGACGGTCAAATGAGCTCTGCACTTACTTCAACGTCCTCGAGCCGGTGGGGCTCCTCACATGCCGTAAGGCGGTCGTCAAAGTTGGCGGCTTTCGGGGTGCTTGCAGTGCTCCTGCTGGCGGTGCTCTGCACCGTGGCGTTCGCCGGCGCTGTTACAGCCGTGAAATCGGCGTCTAACTCGACACTCAAAGAGACAGTGGTGGTCAACGCGCAGGGCCGCACGCTCTATTCATTGAGTCCCGAGACCACGCATCACCTGCTCTGCAAGAGCCGCGAATGCTTCAAGTTCTGGCCGCCGCTCACCGTGGCATCGAGCAAAACCAAGCTCAAGGCTGGCGCCGGTGTACACGGTGCGCTGGGAATCCTGCGCCGTAGCAACGGAACGTTCCAAGTTACCCTGCGAGGCTTGCCTCTGTACCGCTACTCAGAAGATCAAGCCAAGGGTGAAGCTAGGGGGCAGGGCATCAAAAGCTTTGGAGGCACTTGGCATGCCGTGACAGCGGCGGCTAGCTCGACCCCTACGACTCCAAGCACCCCCACCACACCAACCACCACGCCAGAACCGTATCCGGGCTACACCTACTAGCCCGCTGCAGAGGAGCGCCAGCGCCGCAACACACGGTTGCGGCGCGCGCTTGATTCAGGCTGCCTCGCGAAGCGCGGCAAGCTCGGGCGACTCGGCGAGCTTCTTCAACGCCCGCTGCTCGAGCTGGGAAGCCCGCTCGGCGGAGAATCCAAGGCGCTTGCCGATAGCGGTCAGCGTCTGAGGCTCCTCGCGCCCGGTACCGAACCTCAATGTGAGCACAGTGCGCTCGGTATCCGGGAGCTTTTCGATTGCGCTGTGCACGATGCGCTCGCGCTCGTTGTCCCAGGCGGTGTCCTCGGGCGCCTCGGCGTCTGAGGGGAGTAGGTCGCCTAGGGCGGTGTCGCCATCGTCGCCGACTTGCTGGTCGAGGCTCACGAGGGCGGCGCGCTGGTGGCGCACCTCCTCGACCTGCTCGATCGGCAGTCCGGTCTCCTCTGAGAGCTCCTCAAGCGTTGGCTCGCGGCCGAGCCTCACCGACAGCTCGCGCTCAACGCGTCCAACCTTGCGCGAGCGTTGCGCCACGTGCACGGGCAGCCTGATGGTACGCCCTGAGTTCTCAAGGCCACGCTGAATGGCTTGTCTGATCCACAGGGTGGCGTAGGTGGAGAACCTGAATCCCTTGCGCCAGTCGAACTTCTCGGATGCCCTTATCAGCCCGAGCATGCCCTCTTGGACGAGGTCCGCGAGCGGCAGCCCTTGGTTCTGGTAGCGCCTCGCATTGGAGGCAACCAGTCTCAGGTTCGAGTTGATCAGCTTTTCCTTGGCTCTCAGGTCGCCGCGCTCGATTTCCTGGGCAAGCTCGATCTCCTGTTCGGGAGTGAGCAGCGGGTAGCGGCGCGAGTGCGCGAGCAGCTGGTCGACCGACTCCGGGATGAAGCTCTCGGCGGTCATGTCTATAGGGG
>JBAPMC010000427.1:0-2756 GCA_049278415.1 Solirubrobacteraceae bacterium | reverse complement strand
CGTCCACACGTAGAACGGGGACAGCGCGTCCACACAACGTGGGTCTGAGATCGTGAAGTGACCTGCAACTTCAGCCCACGCCCTGATGCGCACGCGCTCGGGCTGCTGGATGCCGCCTTCGACGCTGAACGCCTGCACGGGCGGCTCGCCGTCGTTCCACACGCCTTCCTCGAGCGCCCTACGCAGCTCGGGCTGGTGGGACTCGCGCACGAGGTCGTTGCGCTGATGGTCGAACGTGGGATACAGGAAGAAACGGTCGTGGTCGAGCTTGAAGTGCTTTTCGGGCTCGCGAATACCGCCCTTGCGCAGGGTGATCAGCTGCTCGCCTTCGGCGAGGGCCCGGACGGTTACCGCCCATTCCTTGAGAGCAATTGGCATCTTGAAAAACCTGAATACGAGAGATCGTCTGAAAACCGCGAAACCCCATCCGTGCGGCCCTGAGGGCTCGTGGCACGGGGTGCCGCTGCCCTTAAAGATACGAAATCCGAGCGAAAATCCCAAATCCCCTGCAAATGGAAGGTTTTTCTCGACGTTTTGCGCCTACCGGCGCTGAGCGTCGACTGTCAGAGGGGAGGGAGGATCGGGGTTTTCTTTGCGTGTCCAGCCGGTTATCAGACGTTCACAGGCGTCGGCCTGCGAGGCCCTCGGCGGCCTCGATCAAGGCTGCATAGTCATCTTCACCGTGGCCGCGCCCGAAGGTTGCAGCCAGCAGATCGCGGGCGTGGGCCGCCGCGGGGAACGGCACCCCGGCTGTCTGCGCTTCCTCCAGGCAAAGCCGCACGTCCTTGAGCAGGTGCTCGGTCTTGAACAGAGTTGTGTAGTCGTGCTCGCGCATCGGCCCCGACTTCATCTCCATCTGAGCGGAGGCGCCCGAGCCGCTCTGCGTGACAGCCTTAAGGGCGTCGAGGTCAACGCCCGTGGCGTCCGCGAGCAGCAGCGCCTCCGCCACCGCAGCCGCATTTGCGGCGCCGAGCGAGTTGTTGATCAGCTTCAGCATCTCGCCCTGGCCGAGCTCGCCAACGTGCACGATCAGCTCGCCCATCGTCCTAAGCAGCGGCTCGGCGCGCCGAAAGTCGGCCGGCTCGCCGCCCACCATGATCGTGAGCGTGCCCGCCTGTGCGCGGGGGGAGGAGCCCGTCACTGGGGCGTCCACCATGCGAACGTCCCCGTCGGCGAGTCGTGCCGCGATGCGACGCGTGTCGGTGGGGGCGATCGTCGACATGTCCACGCACAGCAGTCCCTGCTTCGCGCCCTCCGCCACGCCACCCGCGCCGCACAGCACGCTCTCCACCTGGGACCCGTCCACAACCATGCTCACAACGATGTCGCTGGCAGCCGCCACTTCGGCCGGTGTAGCCACGGCGGTGGCGTCGTGCTCTGACGCCCACCGCTCCGCCTTGCCCTCGGTGTGCGTCCACACGGTCAGCGGATAGCCCGCCTTCGCCACGTTTGCAGCCATGCGCGAGCCCATGATCCCAAGGCCGAGGAAGCCGATCCGCTCAGCTGCCATATCCGCCTCCTCCAGGTGTTTCGATGCGAAGTCGCTCACCGCTGTGAAGCGTACCCGTGACCTTCGCCGCCAGCTCCCGCGACGGTCCACCGTCCTGCTCGATCGGCGTGCCTGTGCCCTTCAGGGTGCCTGGGCCCTTCGGCGTGCCTGTGCCCTTCAGGATGTCTGCGCCCCTCGGGGTGCCTGCGCCCTTCAGGGTGTCGCGCCCGCGCATGCCCGGCCCACCTCCATGCGCTCCCGGCGGTGCATGCCGCCGGCGCTCGCCAATCAGCGAGAACGTCATGTCGCTCAATGCCTGCAGCTCACGCACAACGCCGTCGCCGCCCCTGTGCTTTCCGTCCCCGCCTGATCCGCGCCGCAGCGCATACTCGCTGACGAGCAGCGGCAGCTCACGCTCGAGCGCCTCTATCGGGGTGTTGAGCGTGTTGCTCATCGCCACATGCACGCCGCTTGGCCCGTCGGCTCTCTCGCAGGCGCCCTGACCGCCGCCGATCGTCTCGTAGTAAGTGAAGTGCTCGTTCCCCAACGTGAGGTTGTTCATCGTTCCTTGGCCGAGCGCTCGCCCGAAGGCGCCAAGCACGAGATCCGCCACGCGCGAGGAGGTCTCCACGTTGCCTGCTGCAACCGCTGGGGCCGACGCAGAGGAGTCGGCGGGCGCTCGGGCGTTCAGGAGGCTGTCCTCGGGAACGATGACCTGCACCGGGCGGTAGGCGCCCGCTGAGGGCGGTACATCGGGGTCGGTGAGCACCTTCACCGCAAACCAGCAAGCCGACAGGGTCACCGCGAGCGGGCAGTTGAGATTGCCCTCATGACGAGCAGCTGAGCCGCTGAAGTCGAGTACCAGCCGCTCCCCCTCCACGGTGGCCTTCAGGCGCAGCAGCAGATCCCCCTCGGGCGCCTCCAGCACGTCCTGCGCTTCGTGCACCCCGTCGGGCATTGCAGCGATGCGAGCACGCGTGCGCCGCTCCGCATAGTCGAGCACCGCATCCATCGCCTCTCCCAGCCGCTGCACGCCCACGCGTTGCGCCAGTTCTTCAAGGCGCAGGGCGCCCGTGCGGTTGGCCGCAAGCTGCGCCCTGAGGTCGGCCCTGCGCTCCTGCGGACCGCGCATCTGCGCCACCAGCTCCTCGATAGCCGCGGCGGTGAGCGGACGCGGATGGATCACCACGCCCTCCTCCTCCAGTGTGCGGCTGTCCGCCGGCATCGAGCCCGGCACGCGCCCGCCCACGTCGGCGTGGTGGGCGCG
>JBAPMC010000426.1:0-15035 GCA_049278415.1 Solirubrobacteraceae bacterium | reverse complement strand
GTTCTCTTCAAGATGCACTCCAAGGACGTCATCCACGCCTTCTGGATTCCGGCCTTCCGCCTACAGGAGGACGTGGTGCCCGGCATCACCACCACCTACCGTGCAACGCCCGACCGACTCGGCTCCTACCCCGTCGTGTGCAACCTGCTCTGCGGGGTCGGGCACTCGCTGATGCGCTCGACTATCCACGTCGTGACGCCCAGTCAATTCCAGCTCTGGCTCAAACGCCAGACAAGCGCTCCTTCGAGCGGGTCCTGAGGGTAAGGTGGGGGATGCAATGGGGAGAAGCACGCCGATGACGAGAAGGGAATCGCGCTGATGGTCGCCAAACTGCGTGCTCCGGGCCTCTATCGGGCCGGATTTGCGTTCCTGATCGGGATCATCTTCGCCGCCGGCCTGACGTGGCTTGTGCGCATGGCCACCGGTCACGAAACGTTCCACCACTACCTCAGTGGCGACGCCATCCTGACTGTCTCGCTGATCGCCTCGCCGCTCTTCTTCCTGGTGGGCCTCGGCGGGTTCGACTACTGGTTCTACTGGGCCGCCGGCAAGCCCACGCGTCCAGAGGATCACTCAGGTCACGGCGCCTACAGCTGGAAGGACTACTTCCGCATCAACACCGACCACAAGGTGATCGGCATCCAGTACACGGTCACCGCCTTCTTCTTCCTGTTCGTTGGTGGCCTGCTGGCGATGCTGATGCGTGCCCAGCTCGCTCAGCCCGGCGCGCAGTTCGTGAGCGCCAACACCTACAACGGCCTGTTCTCCGTGCACGCGTCGCTACTGATCTTCCTGTTCGTGATCCCCGTGTTCGCGGGTCTCGCCAACTACGTGCTGCCGCTGATGATTGGTGCGCCGGACATGGCCTTCCCGCGCCTGAACGCCCTCTCCTTCTGGCTGCTGCCGCTTGCGGGCCTGATGATGCTCTCGAGCTTCCTTGCACCCGGTGGAGCGTTCGCCGACGGCTGGACGGCCTACACGCCGCTCTCGATAGACGCCCCGATTGGGCAGGACTTCTTCTCGATCGGCGTGCAGCTCGCGGGAGCCTCCTCGATCATGACCGCGCTGAACTTCCTGGTCACGATCATCACGATGCGAGCGCCCGGGATGAGCTTCTTTCGCATGCCGCTGCTCGTGTGGGCCAACTTCGCCACCTCGCTGCTCGTGGTGATCGCAACCCCGTTCGTGGCCGCCTCACAGTTCTTCATCCTGCTCGACCGCGCGCTTGGCTTCAACTTCTTTGACTCCGCCAAGGGCGGGGACGTGCTCATGTACCAGCACGTGTTCTGGTTCTACTCGCATCCGGCGGTCTACATCATGATGTTGCCCGGCTTCGGGATCATCAGCGAAATCATCGCCGTGAAGTCGCGCAAGCCAATCTTCGGCTATCGCATGATGGCGTTCTCGCTGCTGGCGATCGTGGGGCTCGGCTTCACCGTGTGGGCACATCACATGTTCACCTCGGGCATGGCGGCCTGGATCCGCATACCGATGGCGATCACCACGGCGATCATCGCGATTCCCACCGGCATCAAGATCTTCTCGTGGCTCGCAACGCTGTGGCGTGGCGTATTGCGTCTGGACACGCCGATGCTGTTCTCGCTCGGCTTCCTCGTCACGTTCACGCTCGGGGGCATCAGCGGCGTGATGCTCGCGATGGTCGCATTCGACATCCACGTGAGCGCCAGCTACTTCATCGTGGCCCACATCCACTATGTGCTGTTCGGCGGCTCGCTGATGACCATCTTCGCCGGCGTCTACTACTGGTTCCCAAAGATGACCGGGCGCATGTACGACGAGCGCCTGGGCAAGTGGCACTTCTGGACCACGTTCATCTTCTTCAACCTCACCTTCGGACCGATGCACATCCTCGGCCTGCAGGGCATGCCCAGGCGGGTGCCAACCTATGCCGCCAAGTTCGCCGAGCTCAACCTGCTGATCTCGATTGCGAGCTTCGGTCTCGGCGCGGTTACGCTGATCTTCCTCTACAACATGGTCACGAGCTGGCGCGGCGGCCCACGCGCCGAGGGCAACCCCTGGCGCGGGATGACGCTCGAGTGGCAGGTCTCCTCGCCGCCGCCGATCTTCAACTTCGACCGTATCCCGACCGTTGTGGGCGGACCCTATGAGTACGGTGTGCCAGGTGCGGTTCACGGCACCTTTGCACCCGCACCGGTCCCAGCCACGGTGGGTGGGGCAGCAGGTGGTCCTGGCGGCTTCGTCCATGCACCCACGGAGTAGGAGGCGCTTGCTCTGATGAAGGAAGTCCTGGTGGTCGCCAACCGTACACTCAGCGGTGAGAAGCTGCTTGAGACCGTACGTGAGCTTGCTTCAGCCGGCGACGTGGCCTTCCGGCTCGTCGTGCCTCAAACCAAGCCCACGGCAGGCCTCGTGATCTATGACGAGGCGGTGCGCGAATCCGCTCAAATCAGGGTGGATCTCGCGATGTCGCTGCTTGCCAACGAGGGCATCGCGGCTTCCGGGGAAATCGGTGATCCCGATCCCTTCCTGGCCACGATGGACGCGATCGCCGAGCGCCGCCCCGACGAGGTGATCGTCTCCACGCACCCTGTCACCCAATCCGGTTGGCTGCGCAGGGATCTGATCGAGCGTATCCAGAACGCCTCCGGTCTGCCGGTGCGCCACATCGTGGTGGACCTCGCCCAGGAGGGCATTCCGTTCGGGGTAACACTGGTCATCGCCAACAAGACCTCAAGCGGCGAGGAGCTGATCGGCCACCTGACCACGAAGGCGGCGGAGGACGAGCGCCGCGTGTTCATCGCCGTGATACCCCAGCACGATCGCAGCGGATCGGCTCCCAGAGAGTCCCGTATACGCCTTGCCGCGATGCTTGAGCGACTGGATGCAGCGGGGCTACTGAGCGCGGGCATGGTGGGTGATCCCGACCCTTACACGGCTGTGATCAATGCGCTTGAGCTCTTTCAGGTTGATGACATCGTCATCTCCACCCTGCCGAACGAGCGCTCTGGCTGGCTGCGGGGCAACCTGATAGAGCGGGTGCGCCATGCGACCTCGGCACAAGTGGAGCATGTGGTGGTTGACCTTCAGTCCAACGCGACCGCGGCCACTGCCGCTAGTTGAGGGAGATCATGGAGGCTGCCAGCATCGCCCATCCAGCCGCTCACGACGGCGAGCACCATCACGGCCCGCCGACGGCTCATCGCAGCTCGCGCGTCGACCCTCAACTGCTCGGAATGCTGCTTTTCATCATCTCCGAGGTGATGGTGTTCGGGGCTTTCTTCACGGCCTACTTCTTCATCCGCATCGCCCAGGGAGATCCATGGCCGGCGCCCGGCACGCATCTGCCCGTTGACGTGGCAGGCGTGAACACGGCGATCCTCGTGTCGTCCTCGTTCACGTTGCACTGGGCTGAGACGGCTATCAAGAAAGGCAACCGTTTCGGGCTGAAGGCGGGGATGCTAACCACCTTCCTGCTGGGCTGCGCCTTCCTGTTCATCCAGATCAACGAGTACGCAAACATCGGCTTTGCCCCTCAGGACCAGGCGCAGGCGACGATCTTCTACTCGCTCACGGGCCTGCACGGAGCGCACGTGTTCATCGGGTTGATACTGCTGCTGATCGTCACCACCAGAGCATTCCGCGGGCACTACTCGCCCGAGGAGCACCGTGGTGTCGAGATACCCGGCATCTACTGGCACTTCGTTGACATCATGTGGATTGTCGTCTACACGACTGTCTACGTTCTCTGACGCGTTGACATCCTGAGGTGCTCAATCCGCTGCGCAGCGAGGACGAGGCGTTTCGCTTCCTGCTCTATGCAATTGCTGTAATCGGCGCAATCGTGGTCATCGTCCTAATCCTGCGTGCCATCCTCTAAGACGCTCAGCAGAGCGCTATGACCTCAGCGAAGTATGTTCTCCTAGCGCGTATTCCCGCCGAGGGCGTAAGCGCCTATCAGGAGTACGAGACGGCTGTGCTGCCTCTGCTAGGTGAGCACGAAGGCACGCTGGAGCGCCGTTTGCGCAGTCCTGATGAGCTCGTGGAGGTGCACGTGATCGGCTTTTCCTCACATGAGGCGTTCACCGGCTATATGGAGGACCCACGACGAGCGGCCCTTCAACCCCTGCTGATCTCCTCTGGCGCCAGCACAGAGCTGCACGAGCTCAATGACGTGCCCTAGAGTGGCCCTACTTAACCGTGAGGGCGCCGTACATCCCGGCGGCACGGTGGCCCGGGGCCTGACAGAAGAACGTGTAAGTGCCAGGCTTCAGCTTGACCGCAATCGAGGCGACGCCCTTCGTGACGAACTGGCTCGCCGCTATCACGGACCCGCTCGGAGTCGCTCCACCAGAACCGGCTTCTACGGCGATGTTGTGAGAGACGCCCGACATGTTGGGCATCGAGATAGCGACTGGCCCAGCTGTGGCTGAGGCCTGTTTGGTGACATAGGCGAGCTGGCCGGTCGGGTCAGCTGCGATTGCAAGCTTGCCGCTCTTCTCGATTACCGGCTTGCCAGCACCGGGAGCCTTGACCGCGCTTGCAAGCAATCCAGTGTCCTGGCCCGGTCGATCGGCCGCTTGGGCCACATAGGCGGCGATGCTCGTCAAAGCTGTTCCGCTGGCAAGCCCGCCCGGCATCGCCCCGAACTTGTTCGGGTTTTCCACCTGACCTTCAACAACCGTCTGAACAGCGCTGCGCTCAAGCCCTTCGTTGAGACTGGCGTGGAGCGCTTCATCGAGGTTGGGACCGACGGTGCCCTTCGTGCCCGCCCGGGCGAGCGTGTGACATGAGCCGCACTTGGCGACGAACTCCTGCGTGCCGGTGATCAGATTGGCCTCTTCGTCACGCTTGACTCCACCACAGCCGTAGACGCCGAGCAGCAGGCAGCCCGCTCCAAGCAGGGCGCCGAGATGGCATACAGATGATCTGCGACGGTTTGTCCCCATAGACATCAGCGCGGGAACTCTATCCAAAGGATCGGGTGACGGGATCTCCGCTCGCCGCGTCGATGACGCCACGAGCGACGCCCTCCCACGACCAGCGCTCACGTGCCACCGAGACGAGGGCAATCCGCGTGCAGGCCTTCAATGCCTCCTCTGCTCCGAGCCAGGCAACAACCCGCTCGGCTATGGCCCTAACGGCGTCATCGTCAACTGGAAATGAGAGCCAATCAGCTACTTGCGAGGGCACCTCAGACGCGATTGCCTCGCTTACCTCGGCCAGCCCCGAATGGCCGGCGCTGATGGGCAGCGCCCCGCAGGCGGCCGCCTCGACGGCAACCATTCCAAACGCCTCGGGAAAGGTGCTCGGGACAACAAGCGCCTCGCAGGCGGGCAGAACGTCCGCTAGCTCGTCGTGATCTAGGCGACCGGTGAAGACGATTCGCTGATCGATCGCGCTGGCAGCCGTACGATAATCCTCCGCCTCGGTCCCAGACAGCGAATCCAGGAATGCCAGCAGGTGACGTAGCGGGGCGGCGTCGCTCGCCGCACGAGCCCCATCTGGAGCGCCCTCGCGAGCCTCAAGAGATCGCCCGGCACGCGCGATCTCCCGTGCTCCCTCCAGATCGCCTGCTCTCAGCAGGGTGACTAGCCGCTCGAGGCCGTCTCTGTAGGCGCCGAAGCCGATGATGACAAGTCGGGCGCTAGGCACGGAGCGCAAGACGAGCGGCCATGCGGCAATCAACAGGTCAACGCCCTTGCTAACGATCAGCTTGCCCACGAACGCCACTAGATCGCCATCCCCATTCAAAATATTCTCGAGCGCAATGGCCGCCACACCGTCATCGCGCGCGAAGGCGCTCGACTGCTCCTCCTTCGACGTGGGGGCGCTACGACGCAGCCTTCCCAGTAGCTCTCGCATTGCGCTCTCAGCTTGCGGCGGCTCACGCGGAGCGAAGCGCTCGACATCCACGCCGGGAGGACCGAGGCGGGTACGCCGCTCCAGGGTGGGGTCCTCAAGCGCCCGCCAAAGGCTCTCCGCAGTGTGCCTGGAGCCGACGAGCACCGTCCGCGCTTGCGCCAGTCCCTCGCGAGCGAAGCCCAGGAAGCGCTCTGGTTCGGGCTTGACCGTGTACTCGAGCGCACTTCCGTGCACCTTCACCGCATAGGGCGTTGCGCCATCCAAGCCGCGTGCAAGGATCACCGGTCCCATGACAAGATGGTTTGCGAGCGCCACTTCCGGATGCGTGCGCTGCGCAATCTCGAGCACCGCCTCGACGTTAGCCTGCACGTATGTGGAGACCTCGGCGTCGGTGCATTTGGCAAAGCTCTTTGCTTCGACGCCCTCGTAGCGGTCCTCCACATACAGGGGCAGCAGTCCACCAATGTCCGGCCGGTAGACCGTGCAGCCGGGCGAGCCCCCCGGAAGCGAGTGGTTGAGCGCCGTGATCTGGAGCTCACCACCGTCCCAGTGTGCTGAGGCGCTCACGAACGAGTGGCGCTCGGGATGGCGGTCCTGACTGAACAGGTGCACCTCGTGCCCGAGCCGCACAAGCGCTTCTGCAAGACGGGCGTTGTAAACGTTTGAGCCCGTGCCACTCAGCAGGTAGCCGTGGAAGATAAGGATGCGCACCGCCTCGCAGCCTATCCGCGTGGAGCCTCCGCTAAAGTGCCGGTCGTGAGCATTAGCCAGCGCTACCGACTGCGTGCCCCCTCCAGTGGACGCGAAATACTCGTAGAGGCTGTTCCCGGCGAGATCTACCGCGATCGCGACTCGGGCGAGCCGATGGAGATCGTTGGCAAGCTGCTGCCGCTCGCGCCCGACCCGTCGCGTTTGCCGTGGGCGGTAGAGAACTTGCGTTTTTGCCCCTGGTGCGATCAGCTCGCTCAGAAGGATCTGAACGATTGCCCCACCTGCGGCAGGCGGATGGGTCCGCTCGGCGCGTGATCGAGAGACCGCATCGCTCTCGCGTAGTTGCGCTCGGGGCGAGCGCGCTCATATTGCTCTCCGGTTTCGGCGTCAGCTCCTGTGGTGGGAGCAGCGTCTCCGACGTAACCCCAAAGAGCACTCCCGAAATCATCCCGCCGAACGACACTTCGGCGGAAAAGGAAGCGACCGAAACCACTTCCACTTCCACCACCGCCACAACGTCAACCACCCCTACCACAGGGGAAGGATCTACCTCCGGCTCGACCGGCGGTAGCGAATCAAGCGGCGAAAGCTCCTCAGAAGAAAGCGGCTCGGGTTCCTCCGGGAGCGGCGCCGCCGGAGGAACGTCTGCAGGCGGCGAATCCTCCGAAAAAACGTCGAGCGAAAAAGCGTCCTCCGAAAAATCCTCCTCCGGCAGCGTAGGCGCAAACGGCGGCGCGAGCGCGCCTTAGCCCTAGATCAGGGCGTAGAGATCAGCGTCGTGCTGTAAGTCAGGCGGGCTGTCTGATAGAGGCAGTAGTACTGGACGGTGGAGCCCACCTGCACGTGATCGGTCTGGGTACCGGTAGTGGTGCACTGACCCTTCGGCCGACTCGCCCTCCAAGACGTGCCCTTGCCGAAGCCGAGCGCCAACGCAGGCGCCCACGACGGTACCGTGAGAGCCACCACGTCGCCCTTCTTGACCGCAAGGGTTGTGGCAAGCGGGAATTGGGCGGTCTTGCCGTAGTACGCTTCGAGTGGCACAACCGGGCTCTGGCTGATCAGCTTGTAGCCGAGTTTGGGACTCTTCTGAGCTCGCAGAATCGCGATCCCAGCCGATGCCGGTCCACCCTCGTTGGCGTTGAAGAACTTGATCTGCGCCGCGGTGGGCTTGCCGAGCGCGATCGTCCATGCCACAACAGTTCCAGCTCTAGGCGCTGCCTCCGGATTGTTGTTCGCTTCAACCTTGACCTGAAAGCCGGTGGTGCGACTGACCGCGAGGCATGAAGGCGTCGGGCAGCTAGGGACGGTTGGGGGCGTTGTGGCAGGGATCACGCCAACTTCCGTCAGGGTGGCAATCGAGCCCGCGGGTATAGCCAAGCAAAGGCCGCAACCGGCCACTATCACTGTGATGAGACGTTTCATATGGACCATTCAACAGGGAACACGAGCAGGGACACGATGTAGCGGTTCGACACGCAAGCCGTTATTCCCCCTCCACCGGGCTCGACGCCAATCCTATTGCGGCGGCGGCAGCTGCTATCTCAGCGGGATCTCCTGGGGCCGGTGACCACGGCAACCGCAGCGGATCACTCTCATAGCGGGGAATCACATGCAGGTGGAAATGGAACACCGTCTGCCATGCAGCTGCTCCACACGAGTTGATCACATTGATCCCATCCGCATTCAAACGCTGCTTCGCACGGGCTGCAAGACGCTGCGCCGCGCCGGCTACCGCCGAAAGCTGTTGCGGGTCGATGCTCAACAGGTCTGTGGTGTGGAGGCGCGGGATCACAAGCGCATGACCGCGGGTGGCGGGATTGACGTCCATGAAGGCGATCGTGTGCTCATCCCGATCGACAATGGTGGCGGGCAGCTCGCCCGCCACGATCTTGCAGAAGATGCAATCCGACTCGGTCATGGCGGCCAATCCTAGCCGCCCGAGCGGGTACTGCTCATCGCAGTGAGCCAGTGCGCGCCCGCAGCCCACAGAGGCGCGCAAACGCAACGGCCTGCTCGCGAGTGACCACCTCGCCGATGTACTGCGCCTGTGCGAGCTGCGCCAACAGCTCTCCAACACGCGGGCCGAGCTCAATACCTAGCTCCTGGGCCAACTCGTCACCACGCAACAGTGGCTTGGGCGGGCCGTCCTTGCGCCAGCGAAGCGCGTCCCCCAACATGCGGCGCGCTAGGGCAATGTGCGCCTCGATCGCCTCCTCGGCTTTCGCTCCGCGTGTGGCGAGCCGATCGCACACCGACAGCAGCGTGACGTCAACCTCAACCGGATCACAGTCACGTAGATATGCAAACACCGTGTCACGCGCGAGCGGCTGTGGCTCGTGGACTAGGAAGCCGAGTCGCAAGTGGTGACGTACGAGCCCCGCTACATGCTCGCGTAGACGCACGCTCGCTCGAAGGCGTCCGAGCACGTCGCGAGCAAGATCGGCGCCGAGCGCGTCGTGGCCAATGAATGTCACGCGTCTGTCCAGCGTTCGCACCGAGCGGGTAGCGGGCTTCGCAGCGTCGTGAAGGATGGCCGCCCAGCGCAATGCCTCTCCGCGTGTCATTCCGTCCGCAAGTGGCTCGGCCAGCAAGGCAAGCACCTGCGTGCTGTGCTCTGGCCCAAGCACCGTAGGTGAGTCGCCCGCGGTCAGGGCGATCGCGCGCTCAAGCACCTCGAGCGTGTGGCCGTAGACGTCGCGGTGATGAAAGCGGCTCTGCTCGACGCCGCGCATTGCCTCGAGCTCGGGAAATACCACCCCAGTAGCCCCGAGATCGCCCATCAGCTCAAGCCCGCGCAACGCCTGTGACGAGGCGATGATCCGCTGCAGCTCCAAGAATATGCGCTCGGGGGAGACACCCCTGAGCAGCGCAACTTGCTTGCGAGCCGCCGCAATTGCTTGCGGCTCGGGCTTCAAGTCAAGCTCCACCACGGCACGCACCAGGCGCAGCACCCGCAGGGGGTCATTCTCAAAGGCGGCTGGCCCGGCGAGCCGCAGACGCCCTGCACGGAGGTCGGCAAGCCCTCCAAGCGGATCTAGCTGCGCTCCTCCCGCCAGCGGCTCGGCGATGGCGTTGACTGTGAAGTCCCGCAACGCGAGATCCGCCTCGAGCGAGCCTCCTCGCATGCGCTCCAAGTCGACCTGCCACGAGCCTTCGCGCGCCACCACGCGCCACGCCCCGAACTCCTCTGAGAGCTCAAAGCATGCTGTCTTCTCACCAGCGCTCCTCGCTGCCTGTGCGATGGCGCGCGCCCCCTCGCCTGGATCGCCGTCGATAACCACGTCAAGATCGGCAATCGGCCGGTCAAGCACACGGTCTCGCACCGCTCCTCCAACAAGCCAGGCATGCTGGCCGGCGAGGCCTGTGCGGACGATCTCAAGCGCGTCGACACCCATCACGGCAGCATGCGGACAGAGGAGGCCTGCAACTCACCGTCAGGATCACTCGTCGTCGGCTCTCCGTTTCGATGGTAGATCCGTGGCACTCGTGCCGTGAGCCCACAGGTAACCTCGTAGTTGATCGTGTGCATGCGCCGAGCAACCTCCTCGGCTGTTATGCGCTGTCCGCCGCGCGCCCCAATCAGGACCGCCTCGCTCCCCAACAGTGCCTGCGCATTCGGCGCATCGCCGAGATCCACCGTGAGGTTGTCCATGCTTACCGTCCCCACAATCGGCCGGCGCTCTCCCGCGATCAGAACATCCGCATTGCCCGAAAGAGCCCGTCGCCAGCCGTCGCCATAGCCGATCGGGAGCACTCCAAGCAGTGTGTCGCGCTCCGCCACGAAGCGCCGTCCGTAGCCGGCGCTTTGGCCGGGAGCGCAGGCCTTCGCCTCGGCTAGGTAGGAGAGGAGCTCAAGCGCCGGATCCAATCGACATGCGAGCGGGTCTTCTCCGAAGGGGTCCATCCCATAAACAGCTATCCCACAGCGCACCATGTCGAAGTGCGCACGCTTCTCTCGCAAGGTGGCAGCGCTGTTGGCGGCGTGCACCACGATCTCCGGGTAAGCCGCCTTGATCTCGCTAGCCCAACGGTCAAATGCATCGAGCTGGCGCTCAAAGAAAGGATCGTCCCTGTCGTCGGCGGTCGCGAAGTGGGTCATCACTCCGGCGAGATCCAGTCCAGGAGTATTGGCAACGATTGCAACCACGCGCGATGCCTCCTCAGGGTCACGTGTGCCAAGGCGCCCCATGCCGCTGTCAAACTTGACGTGCACGCGCCCACCTCCGCCATCTGCGACCGCTCGGGCGCCCTTCTCGCTCCACACCACCACATCGGCGCCTACCTGAAGTGCTTCGCGCAGCTCAACCGGGCTAAGCGCGCCCATTACAAGCAGCCGCACATCCTCAAAACCCGCCTGTCTGAGCTCAACCGCCTCGTGTGCGCCTGCCACGGCGAGCCAGCTCGCGCCACCATCGAGCGCAGCGCGAGCGCTAGCTACAGCGCCGTGCCCATAGCCGTTGGCCTTCACCACCACACACAGCTCGCAGCCATCCTCGAGCTCGGCTCGCAGACGAGCGCAGTTGCGCTCGATAGCTGCCAGGTTGATGTGTGCGATAACGCGGCGCACCGTCATGATCCCCTCGCTCCCGGTAGAGCGGCGATCACGTCGGTTGCGATCACGCCCTCAGGCGCTCCCTGGATGCGCGCTGCCTCGCGCCCCGCCTGCGCATGCAGTTGGACGCCAGCGGCGGCAGCGGTGAACACGTCCAGCCCTTGAGCAAGCAGCGCCGTGATGACACCTGTGAGGACGTCGCCGGTGCCCGCGGTTGCAAGGGCGGGACTGTTTCCACGGCTGATCGCAACGCGGCCGGCAGGCTCGACGATCAGGGTGTCGTCTCCCTTGAGCACAACCACCGCTTGGGCCCGCTCAGCTGCGTCGCGTGCATAGTGCAGTCGCCTACGCTCAACCTGTCCGCTGTCGATCTCAAGCAACCGCGCGAGCTCTCCAGCATGCGGGGTGAGCACTGTTGGAGCGTCTCTAAGGGCAAGGTCGGAGAGACATCCAGCGTGGGCGTTCAACCCATCCGCGTCAAGCACAGTGCCAATCGGCGAGCGGCGCATCAACTCTCGTGCCAGCTGCATGCTGCGAGGATCGCGACCTAGCCCTGGGCCGAGCGCCAGCGCATCAGCCCGGGCGAGCGACTCCATCGCCTCGGAGAGTCCCTCGACCGTAAGCGCGCCCTGCTCGTCGGGCAGCGGGCGAGTCATTGCCTCCATGAGCTGAGTGTCGAGGATCTCTCTCAACGACGCTGGCACGCAGGCAGTGACGTAGCCGGCGCCAGTCCGCATTGCAGCAAGTGCGGTCATCGCAGGCGCACCCGTCAACCCGCGTGAGCCGCCCACCACGACAACATGTCCACTCGTGAACTTCGTCGAGCGGGCCGTCCTGCGCGGAAGCGCATTGAGCACGCTTCCTTCGATCAAGCCGACCTGCCCTACGGCAGGGGCGCCACGCGGAACGCCAATGTCGATTGTGGTGATATCGCCCGCATAGCCCTTGCCTGGGTTTATCCACAAACCAGGCTTGGATGCGTGGAAGCTCACGGTCCGGTGGGCTTGCGCTGCCACGCCCGCCACAACTCCGGTGGAAGCATCGACGCCACTCGGCACGTCCACGCTGACCAGGCGTCCACGAGCGGAGCTCATGGCCTCGATCGCTTCTGCAACAACTCCATGCGGGACACCGTCAAAACCGGTGCCTAGCAGCGCGTCGACGATTGCCACAGCGCGCTCGATCGCCTCGCCCGCAGCGCTCTCGCCAAATTGCAGTGGAGGCTTGCCAGGCAAGCGCTCGAGATTGGCGCGGGCGTCAGGCGAGAGCTCCTCCGCCGGCGCGATGCACACCACCGCTACCTCCCTCGCCGCAAGGCGCAGCAGCCGTGCAGCCACAAGGCCATCGCCACCATTGTTCCCCTTGCCACACACAACCACCAGTGGGCCATCGCCCGCAAGCCGCTCAACCGCTTGCGCCACTGCTTCGCCAGCACGCTCCATCAGATCGAGCGACGGTATCCCCTGCTCGTCGATCGCCCATCGGTCGACTGCCCGCATCTGCGGTGCATCCAACAGTGGCTCACACCAGTCGGGAAGGACTCCCATCACGAGCGATACTAAGGGCTCGCACGAGAACATTCGGCGTGGCTTCCCGCCTGAACGTCCGGCGCAAATCTGCGTTGCACTACTCGACGGTGACCGTCTTTGCGAGATTGCGCGGCTGGTCGACGTTCAGGCCGCGTCGCCTGGCTATCTCATAGGCCAGCAGCTGCAGCGGGATCACGGCGAGCATCGGCTGGAGCATCCAGTCGATAGCGGGCACTGGGATCGAGACATCGACTTGACTGGCAAGCCGATTGTTGCCTTGGGTGGTGACGGCGATCACATGAGCGCCTCGTGCGCGCACCTCTTGCATGTTCGAAACCATCTTCTCAAGCACCGGTGAGTCGGTGGCGATAGACACCACCGGCGTGGAGTCGTCGAGCAGCGCGATCGGACCGTGCTTCATCTCACCCGCAGCGTAGGCGTCGGTGGCGATGTAGGAGATCTCCTTGAGCTTTAGGGCGCCCTCGAGTGCAACCGGCAGGCCGACGTGGCGTCCGATATAGAGGAAGAACTCCTTCTGCCAATGGTCATCCGCCACGCGGCTCACCTGCTCGCCGACGTCGGCGATGACCTGATCGATGCAGTGCGGTAGACGCTTGATCTCACCTACGAGCTCGGCGACGCGCGCAGGAGCAAGCGTGCCGCGCAACTCAGCGAGGCGCAAGCCAAGCAGATAGATAACCGCCACCTGGCAGACAAATGTCTTGGTGGCAGCCACACCTATCTCTAGGCCCGCTCGGGTAAACAGCACACCGTCGGCGTCCCGAGTGGCCTGCGAGCCCATAACGTTCGTGATCGCGAGCACGGTAGCCCCGCGCTCGCGGGCCTTGCGCATCGCGGCGAGCGTGTCAGCGGTCTCACCCGACTGGGATATTCCGATCACGAGATCGCCAGGGCCAACGACGGGGTTGCGATACCGATACTCGGAGGCGACATCCATTTCGACGGGCACCCGTGCCCACTCCTCGATTGCGTAGCGCCCCACCAAACCGGCGTGGTAGGAGGTTCCGCAGGCCACCACCACGACGCGCTTGACGTCGGCGAGGATCGCCTCGTCGAGGGCGCCCAGCTCGTCGAGGTCCACGCCATCCCCGCGCGCGACCCGGTCTGCGATCGTCTCGGCCACGGCGTCGGCCTGTTCATGGATCTCCTTGAGCATGAACGTCTCATAACCGCCCTTCTCTGCGGCGTCCTCGTCCCAGTCGATCTGCTCGACGTCTCGCTCCACAACATCGCCCGACGGCGTCAGGATCATGACCCCGTCGGGGCGCAACACGACTATCTCGTCGTTCTCGACATATTGAACAGAGCTTGTTTGCGCGAGAAAGGCTGGCACCGCCGAGGCGATGAACTGCTCTCCGTCTCCCCGACCGACGACCAGCGGGCACTCCTTGCGAGCCCCCACCAGTGTGTCTGGCTCCTCGGCGCTGATCGCCACGAATGCGAAGTGCCCCTCGAGTTCGCCGAATGCGGCTCGCACGGCAGCCGCGAGATCGCCCTCGTAGTGGACGGCAATCAGGTGGGCGATCACCTCCGCGTCGGTCTCTGAAGTGAATATGTTGCCTTCTGCCGACAGACGCTCCTTGAGCGCCATGTAGTTCTCCACTATCCCGTTCACCACCACGTGAAGGCGGTCCTTGGGGTCGTAGTGGGGATGTGCGTTCTCCTCGCTAACCCGTCCGTGGGTGGCCCAGCGTGTGTGGCCGATCCCCGTAGTGGCAACCGGCTGTGCCTCGGTCATCACAGCAACGGCGATGCTCCCACCAGCCTCAGCGCTCTCCCCCCCACTAGCCTCAGCGCTCTCCCCCATTCCACGATCGAGCTTGGCTTGGAGGGCGCTCAGGTTGCCCACCGATCTCACAGCCTCAATGCGGTCTTCCACGATCAGAGAGATCCCGGCGCTGTCGTAGCCGCGATACTCGAGCTTCTTCAGCCCGGCGAGCAGGAGCTCGCGGGCTGGGCGCCTGCCTACATAGCCAACGATGCCGCACACGGCGACGACGATATCAGCGGGTTCTCAGCTCCCTCAGCCGAGCTCGCGCTGCACGAGGGCCGCTAGACGCGAACAGGTTGCATCGGCCTCCTCGTCGGTGGGAGCCTCCACCATTACCCGTACGAGCGGCTCAGTGCCGCTAGGACGTACTAGCACGCGTCCTCGACCGGAGAGCGCATGATCCTCAGCGAGCACTGCCTCCGCAACGCCCTCAGCACTCGCGAACGCGCTTCGATCGCGTACGCGCACGTTGACGAGCCGCTGAGGCAGCTTCTCCATCGCGTCGCGTTCGCTGAGATCGCGCCCCGCAAGCGCTTCGAGCGTGAGCAGAGCACCGGCGATCCCGTCGCCGGTGCTGTTGAAGCCCATCTCGATGATGTGCCCGGAC
>JBAPMC010000425.1:0-26064 GCA_049278415.1 Solirubrobacteraceae bacterium | reverse complement strand
AACTTCGGGAGACCTCATGGCCTATTTCGTAACGGGAGCAACAGGCTTCATCGGCCGCCGACTGGTTGAGCGGCTGCTTGAGCGCAAGGGCAAGATCCACGTGCTCGTGCGCGAGGACTCGCTTGGCCGCCTCGACGAGTTGATCGAGCGCTGGGAGACGCTCGCCGGCTCAGCCGCGATCAAGCGCATCAATCCCGTTGTTGGAGATCTGCGCCAACCGCTGCTAGGGCTGACAGACGAGCAGATCGCCGAGCTCGTGGGAACGATCGAGCACTTCTTCCATCTCGCTGCCGTATATGACATGACCGCGTCGGTTGAGCTCGACATGGCTGTCAACGTGGGTGGCACCACCAATGCGGTGGAGCTAGCCGGAGCGCTGCAAGCCACGCGGCTGCACCACGTCTCCTCGATCGCCGTGGCTGGAGCCTACAAAGGCATATTCAACGAGGGCTGCTTCGACGAGGGCCAGCGCTTGCCCTCGCCCTACCACGCCACCAAGTTCGAGGCCGAGCGGGTGGTGCGCGAGCAAACCTATGTGCCCTGGCGGGTGTACCGGCCGGGGATAGTGGTTGGTGACTCAAAGACCGGTGAGATGGACAAGATCGACGGTCCGTACTACTTCTTCAAGGCGATACAGAGAATCCGCCAGGTTGTGCCGCAATGGATGCCGCTCGTGGGACTCGATCTCGGCAAGACGAACGTCGTGCCGGTCGATTGGGTGGCGGGAGCGCTCGACCACATCGCCCACGAGCCGGATCTGGACGGCAGGGCTTTCCATCTCACCAATCCGCGCTCACAGCGCGTGGATGAGGTTATGAACGATCTGGCGGCCGCTGCGCAGGCCCCGCGCTTTGCGGTGAGCATCGACAAGCGCTTGCTCGACGTGATTCCTACGAGCCCGCTGTCGCTGCTGATGCGCGTGCCTCCGCTTCGCCAGGCTCGCCAGTTGACTTTGCGCGAGCTTGGCATCCCCGACGAGGTGCTCGAGCACGTCAACCTCGTGCCGTCATTCGACACCCGTCAGGCCGAGCAGGCGCTCGCCGGCTCCGAGTTCGAGCATCCGCCTGCTCTGCGTGAGTATGCCGTGCACCTTTGGGATTACTGGGAGCGCGAGATGGACCCGAGCATCAGCCGTGGGCGCACGCTCGGCGAGGCGATCCGTGGCAAGCGCGTCCTTATCACCGGCGCCTCCTCGGGCATCGGTAGAGCAACTGCTTTGAAGGTGGCTGCCGCGGGCGGCATTCCGCTGCTCGTGGCGCGCAATGTGGAGAAGCTCGAGGAAGCCCGCGCCGAGATCGTGGCGGCGGGCGGCGTTGCCTATGTGTATGCAGCCGACATCTCAGACATGGAGGAGATCGACCGGCTGATCGAGCGGGTGAAAGACGACCATCGCACCGTCGACATGCTCGTCAACAACGCGGGACGCTCGATTCGGCGCTCAATTGCACTCAGCTATGACCGTTTTCACGACTTCGAACGCACGATGCAGCTCAACTACTTCGGGGCGATCAAGCTGATCATCGGCCTGCTCCCGCAGATGCGAGCGCGCGGCTTCGGCCACATCGTGAACATCTCCTCGATTGGTGTGCAGACCAACCCGCCACGCTTCTCCGCCTATGTCGCCTCCAAGGCCGCGCTCGACGCCTTTACGCGCGTTGTCGCCTCAGAGGTGATTGGCGACGGTGTGACGTTCACCACCATCCACATGCCACTCGTGCGCACTCCCATGATCGCGCCGACGAAACTCTATGACGCGTTTCCCACGATCACGCCCGAGGAGGCGGCGGACATGATCTGTGAGGCGCTGCGCACGCGACCGAAGCACATGGGCACCACGCTTGGGACGACCGGCGAGGTCCTCTATGCGTTGGCGCCAGGTGCGGTGGACCGCATCCTGCACCTCGCCTATCGCGTCTTCCCCGACTCAGCCGCCTCGCGCGGGGAGACGAGCTCGGACGAGCGAGCGTCACTCGAGCAGCTCGCGATGGCCAACCTCATGCGAGGCGTCCATTGGTGAGCGCCGATGCGGCGATCGAGGTGCGTGGCCTGCACAAGCGCTACGGCGACTTCGAGGCGGTACGAGGCATCGACATCACCGTGCGCCGTGGAGAGGTGTTTGGTCTGCTCGGCCCTAACGGAGCCGGCAAGACGACCACGGTTGAGATCCTCGAGGGCTACCGCGAGCGCAGCTCTGGCGAGGTATCGGTGCTCGGTCATGATCCGGGATTGCGCGAAAGGGCGCTGCGCAAGCGAATCGGGATCGTGTTGCAGTCGAGCGGGATCTACAGCCACCTGAGCACCCGCGAGGCGCTGCGTCATTGGGCGAGCTTCTATCCAAAGCCACGTGAGGTCGATGAGGTGATTGCGCTGGTGGGCTTGCAGGAGAAGGCCGATGCGCGCACGCGCAATCTCTCCGGCGGTCAGTTGCGGCGACTCGACTTCGCCCTCTCGCTGATTGGCGACCCCGAGTTGATCTTCCTGGACGAGCCCACCACCGGCTTTGATCCTGAGGCCAGGCGCGCGGCGTGGGAGACGGTGCGCTCGCTCAGGGGGCTGGGCAAGACGATTCTGCTCACCACCCACTACCTCGATGAGGCACAGGCGCTCGCCGACCGCGTGGCGATCGTCAAGGACGGCCGCGTGTTGGCGATTGGGCCACCACGCGAGTTGGGCGTGGGGGCGGCGCACTATCGCGTTGCCTACCGCGACTCAAGCGGAGAGCTTGTGGAGGTCCAAACCGATGATCCCACCCGTACTCTCAACGAGCTCACGAGCAAGGCTCTCGCAAGCGGGGAGCAGCTGGAGGAGCTCAGCGTTGGACGACCCACGCTCGAGGATGTCTATCTGGAGCTGACCGCCGATGTCTGACACGGTCATGCTTACCTGGCGCCAGTATCGGCTCGAGCGGCACATGTTCTGGCGCAACCCGAGCGCCGCTTTCTTCAACTTCCTGTTGCCCTTGTTGTTTCTCGTGGCAGGCGGGGTGATTCTCCACGGAAACCAGCACGACCTGAACCTGCTCGTGCCGGCGATCGCCGGCATGAGTGTGATGTCCACGACTTTCACAGCGCTCGCCTACAACATCGTGTTCTTGCGCGAGCGAGGGGTGTTGAAGCGCATCCGCGGCACGCCGCTGCCGAGCGCCTCCTACTTCGGGGGGGTGGCTGCGAACGCCGTTACGAATACGGCGGTGCAGATAGCGATCATCACAGTGGTGGGCGAGCTGTTCTTCGGAACTGGCTGGCCGCGCGACTGGATGGAGCTGATCGTGTTCGTGGTGGCGGGCGTGGTGTGCTTCGCAGCGCTTGGCGTGGCGTTCGCTCACGTGATCCCGAACTTCGAGTCCACCGCGGCCTATGTGAACGCTGTGTTCCTGCCTGTGGTGTTCGTGTCCTTCTACGTTTTCGACTCCAATAGCGCGCCTGCGTTCCTGCGTAACATCGCTGGAGCGCTTCCCTTGAAGCCGCTGATAGATGGCTTGTCGGGGGCGCTGGTGAGCGGAGTTGGCCTCGCCGATAACCTGTCCGCGCTGGCCGTGATCGGCCTGTGGGGCGCCTTTGGCGTGTTCTTCGCCATACGCGGGTTCTCGTGGGAGCAATCGCGGAACTAGCTCGCAGAGAGGGAGTGCAATGAAGCAGCTTGCCGAGGACGTGTACATGCTGAAGGGGTTCCCGCCGAACGCGATCAACGTGTATGTGGCGGGCGAGGTGCTGATCGACGCCGCCACCCGCCAGGCGGAGAAACGGATCTTCAAGCAGATCACGGGACGGACGATCACGGCTCACGCCTTGACTCACGTGCATCCCGACCACCAGGGCTGCAGCCATGTTGTGTGCGAGCGCCTCGGCATCCCCCTGTGGTGCGGTCAGGACGACGTGCCGGCGATGGAGACCGCTGGGAGCGTTGTTGGCAAAAAGGTGCCGGCTTGGGCTAAACGCGTTCAGGAGCGCTGGTGGGTTGGGCCTCCCCACCCCGTGTCGAGGGTGTTGCGCGAGGGCGACGAGGTGGCAGGCTTCACAGTGCTCGACACGCCAGGCCACACACGCGGGCACGTCTCCTTCTGGCGTGAGTCCGATCGCGTGCTGATCCTTGGGGACGTGCTCAACAACATGAACCTGATGACCGGCGTCCCGGGACTCAATCAACCGCCGGCGCTGTTCACCACTGACCCTGAGCGCAATCGGGCGTCGATACGCAGGCTCGCCGCTTTGAGACCAGCGCTCGCCTGCTTCGGCCATGGCGCCCTGCTGCGAGACCCGGACAAGCTCGCCGATTTCGCCGCGCAGCTGCCCAACTGACGCGAGCCATGGCAGAGAGCATCTTCCTCGCCGACGGCGAGCTCCTTGTCCCAACCGAGCAAGCTCGCGGTCCGTGGGACCCACAGGCCTTGCACGGCGGTGCGCCAGCCGCCCTGATGACGGCTGCTTTCGAGCGGATGCAACCGGGCGCCGAGCTGCCCTTCGCTCGACTGTCATTCGAGTTCCTACGTCCAGTGCCGATGGCGCCGCTGAAGCTGACCACCAGCATCTCACGGCCGGGACGGCGGGTGCAGGCGCTCGAGGGCGAGCTGAGCGCCGGGGGCGTTACCGTTTGTCGCGCCTCGGCCCTGCGTATTGTGCCGGTGCCAGAGGAGCTGCCAGAGCTCGCTGTTGCACAGGTGCAGGCGGCACGTCCCGGCAGGATTGCGGCTCCGCAGGACGGACAGCATGTGCATTTCGCGCTCGACGACATGGAGCACAAGAGCTTCGCCTCCACTGCGATGGAGATGCGCTTTTTGCGTGGGCAGCCGTTGACGGGTGAGCTGCTGGAGATGGACACGCCCGCCAACCACTCTCCGAGCGGGGCAGCCACCGTGTGGATGCGGCTGCGTCATGCCCTCCTGCCAGACGAGCCGCTGACGCCGCTGGCGCGCGTGGCGGCGACCTCGGATTTCGGCAATGGGGTGGCTACGGTGCTGCCGTTCGATCAGTACCTGTTCATCAATGCAGACCTCACGATCTCGCTGAATCGACGCCCGCGGGGAGAATGGATCGCCCTTGACGCCCGCACGCTTCTTTCCCCAGACGGGATCGGCTGGGCTGAGAGCGTGTTGCACGACGAGCAAGGTCCGTTCGGTAGGGCTACTCAGGCGCTAGTTGTACAGCGGCGTTAGGGGGCTGCAGGGCTCTTGCCGTTCGAGGGCGCTGCGATCTCGAACTCGGGAAGGTTGTTGCCCTCTTCGAGCTCGGTGAGCTCTCCCTCGCGTTCCTGCAGGTAGGCGCGTAGCGCCTTCTCGAGGCCCTTGCCGCGCCGGAAGCCCTCGAACATCTCGTGGACGGGCAGCTCGGGATCATCGAGGCGGCTGACGATGACCTTCAACTCCTCATAGCCCCGCTCGAACGTGATCTGCTCGCGCTCCTGGCTGTGCTCACCGGTACCGGTCTCCCCCCGACCCGCGCGCAGCTCCAGATCGTCGGTCGGCTCGAACATGATCGCCTGCGGCTGAGTTGGCTCGCTCACGGCTGCTCCCCTTGCTTGATGTCGGTGATAGTTGCGGTGGCCTCACCGTCGGCGAAGCTGAGCCCAAGGACGTCGTTGGCGTGCAAGTCACAGACACCCTTCACAGGTCGGCCATCGCCGTCGCTCGCCATAACCCATCCGCGTTGCCGGAAGTCCTTTGCCTCGATGACCGCGCCCAGTGCCGCCACCCGCTCGGTGTGCCGGGCTAGTAGCCGCTCTGCGGCCGGTCCGAGCCGGCTCGTGTCCCGATCGACCGCTTGGCGTTGGGTGGCCAGGCGCCGGCGCAACTCGCGCATCGCTTCGGCGGAGCGACGGTCGAGAGCGGCGATCAGGTCAAGGCGCTTGCGCGTGACGCGCGAGCGAGACGACTGGAGCAGCTCACCCATCCGCTCCACCATCAACCGCGGCCGGTCGAACACACGGGCCAAAGCCACTCTGTGACGATCGAGCTCCTCGAGCAGCTCGACGCTCGAGTAGCGGATGGCAAGCTCTGCCGCCTTCGCCGGAACCGGCGCGAATGCGGCGGCGACGTGATCGCAGTTGGGACGGTCCTTGGTGTGGCCGATGCTTGTTATGACAGGTACCGCACAGGCAAAGATCGCACGGCACAGACGCTCGTCGTCGAACGCGAGCAGGTCCGCTGTCGATCCACCACCACGAGCCACCACGATCACGTCGACCCCACCGGTCGCCTGCAGACGTCCAAGCGCGTCAATGACCGAACCGACCGCCTGCACGCCCTGGACAGAGGCGGCGCAGAAGACGATGTCCTGCGGTGGAAAGCGTTGGCGCAGCGCCTGGATCACGTCGATGTTGGCGTCGTTGCGAGCCGCGATCACACCGACGCGGCGAGGAAACGCGAGCAGCGGCTTGCGCCGATCCGGATCACACAGGCCGTCGGCCTGCAGGCGACGCAGCGTCTCACCACGACGGCGCAGCAGCTCGCCGTCGCCGGTTGGACGGATGCGGTCGACGATCAGCTTCGTGGCGCCACGGGGGGCGTAGAAGCCCACGCGCTCGTAGTGAGCTTGGACAAGCTCGCCCTGAGCGGGCAGCGGCTGGCAACGAGACGCCCGTCCACGCCAGATGCACGCATCGAGGCTGGCGGACTCATCGGCGAGAGTCAGGTACACATGTCCGGAGGAGCGGTGGACGTTGATCGAGGTGACCTCGCCCTCGATCCAACCGTCGCCGAGCCCGCGCAAGGCGCCTTCTATGTGGCCCGCCACCTGCGAGACGGAGGGGGCGGTATCGGTCTGCGTTTCGATTGCTTGTGCCACAGCCCTCAGACGTTAAACCGCCGATCGGCGTCAACCGGGACACTCAAACCTCGTTAGCTGTGAGCAATCGCTTGCCATCGCTCAAGGCCCCTGATGAGACTGAACTAGGCTTTACGTCACCGAGCCAAGTCGCCCGGGAAAGGGTCGGCAAGCGATGCGAGCACGTGGTCTGCCCCCGATGCCCTCAGCTCCTCCACGCCGTAGTGTCCGCTCGCGACCCCCACCGACACCGCGCCGACGCCCTGGGCGGCGGCGACGTCGAGCGGGGTGTCCCCCACCACCATTACCTCGTGTACGTCGAGTGGGTCGCCGAGCAGACGCCGCCCACGCTCGACCGCCACCCTGGTCAGTGCGACGCGATCCTCTGAGTCAGAGCCGTAGCCACCGACTAGGAAGAAGTGGTTGAGACGTCCGCGTCCTAGCTTGGCGTGCGCTGCAGCCTCGAGACCCCCGGTTGTGAGACCGAGCGGAAGCCTGGCCTCGGTGAGCCGCTCCAGCAGCTCCTGCACGCCCGTGAGCACTCGATAGTCCGGAGAGGACGCCACATAGTCGGGGAGCACCGCTTGATAGCTCGCCATCAAGCGGGTGAGCTCATCGCTTGTGGGCTCGCGCTCCATCACCTCCTTGAACGTAGCGCGCCCGATCGCCGGGTCTGTCATGCCCGCGGTGGAGTGTTCGGCGATGTCGATCTGGCGGGCGAACACGCGCTCGAAAGCCCAGGACCAGCTCCGTGCCCCCGCTCCGCCTGTGTCTAGGAGGGTGCCGTCGATATCGAACAGGACCAGTCTGACTCGAGTCATCGACTCATTGTTCCGACTTGCGCGTCGGGGCGGGTCGCGCTCAAGGTCGAGCAGGTGAGACTCAGGATCATGGGACTCAGGATCGAGAGCAGGGAGAAGCTCGCGCGTATACATCGATGAACTACCGATCTGCTACCTAATAGTTGCGTGTGCAAACATCTGTTATATGTTGGGTGACTGAGTTTGCGCTCGATGCGCAGCTGTCCGATACCCATCCAACTCAAGGGGATTCCGATGTCTACACAAACAGCCTCCGCCGCCACCACCACACCGCTCCCTACGGGGACCTGGACGGTTGATCCGGTCCACTCAAGCGTTGAGTTCCACGTCAAGCACCTGGGCATTGCAACCGTCAAGGGCCAGTTCAACGGGTTCGAGGGCACTGTTGAGGTCGATGACAACGGCGCCCGCGCCCATGGCACGGTGGATGTCGCGAGCGTCGACACGCGTGAGCCACAGCGCGATGAGCATCTGCGCTCCGCCGACTTCTTCGAGGTCGAGAGCTTCCCGCAGATCACCTTCCAGTCGACCGCGATTCGCCCGCTCGATGACGAGGAGTTCGAGATCGACGCAGACCTCACCATCCATGGAGTCACGCGCAATGTCACGCTGAAGGCGACGCTCGAAGGCAACGAGACAGACCCCCAGGGCAACGAGCGGATTGGCGTCTCGGCGAGCACGCAGATCAACCGCAATGACTACGACATCAAGTTCAATGCGGCGCTTGGCTCGGGCAATCTCCTTGTCAGTGACAAGGTCAAGATCCTCGTAGAGGTGTCTGCCGTCAAGCAGGCGTAGCCCTCACCTCCGCGTAGGCAGCCGTGCGCCTGAGGCCCCCAAGCGCCGGGGCCTCAGGCGCACAGCATGCCGATCCTCGGACGCAGCCTGCCGGGCCACGGGCGCAGCCTGCCAAGCCACGGACGAGGCCTGTCGATCCTCGGACGCAGCCTGCCGAGCCTCGACGGCAACCTGCCGGACCTCGGGCGAGCTCTTTGAGTCTCAGCGAATGAACACGTCGCCCAGCGCCTCGTCCACAGCGGCGAGCGTCTGGGCATCGAGCGTCACTCCCGTGGCGGAGGCGTTGGCGCGCACTTGCTCGGGCCTACTCGCGCCGACGATCGCCGAGGCGACATTCGACTGGCGCAGCACCCAAGCAAGCGCCAGCTGGACCATCGTGAGACCGGCGCCGTCGGCGACCGGCCGCAGGCGTTGCACTGCTTCGAGCACCGGGTCCTGAACAAGCTGGTCTATGAAGCCACTCATGCTGTCACTGCCAGCGCGCGAGTCCGGCGGGGGCGGCTCGCCTGGACGGTACTTGCCGGTGAGCACTCCCTGGCCGAGCGGTGACCACACGATCTGGGAGATGTTCTCGCGCTCGCAAAGCGGGATCACCTCGGTCTCCGGCTGGCGCCACAACATCGAGTATTGGGGCTGGCTTGAGACCCATCTCGCGACGCCTGGCAACGCGAGCGACTCCTCGATCCGCGCGACCGGCCACTCGCTGAAGCCGATGTGACGCGCCTTGCCCTGCTCGACCACTTCTGTGAGTGCCTGCATCGTCTCCTCGAGCGGAGTGTCCTCGTCATAGCGGTGGCACTGATAGAGATCGACATAGTCGGTGCGCAAGCGCTTCAGCGAAGCGTCGATCTGCTTATGGATCTGCGCCGCTGAGAGGCCCCTGTCGGTGGGCGACATCTGGAAGTAGACCTTCGTGGCAAGCACATATGAGGAGCGGCTGTAGCCGGAGAGGACCTCCCCCAGTAGCTCCTCTGAGGCGCCTTGCCCGTAGACGTTGGCTGTGTCGATGAAGTTGATTCCCTCCTCGAACGCCGTCCTCACACAAGCTTCAGCCTGTTCGCGCTCCACTCCACCCGAGTAGGTCAGCCATGAGCCGAGGCTGATCTCCGATACCTCGATGCCGCTCGATCCGAGCTTGCGGAAGTTCATGTGACGGAGAGTACCGTGCGAGAAGAGTCAAGCTGCAACGGACGACTTTGTTGACCTATCGTCGCCTACCCGAAGCGAAGCTCTGCACCGGTGGGACGACCGCGCGCATGCTCGCCGCCATCTCGGCGCCGTCCTGCTCCTCCCCGTCCTCTCGAGCGTGCCGGGCGCCCGGCAGTCGCTCCACACTCACCCCTTCACCCATCGCGCCATCGTGTGCCTCGACTGGGGCAAGGAAGCGCTCGAGCGCCGCCAGCTCGCGCACGAGCACGTTGAGCACTCCTGAGGGTGAGCGCTCGAGGCGACCGCGGGCGAGCAGCAGCGGCTCGGCTCGAGCGAGCGGACGGTGACGCTCGTACACCTCGCCTGGCACGATCAGGTTGATGGTGCCCCACTCGTCCTCAAACAACAGGAACATCGTCCCTTTGGCCGTCCCCGGTCGCTGCCGGGCGATCACCATGCCTCCCACCGTCACCGAGCAGCCGTGCGGCAGACGGGCCAGTTGAGCGCTGGTGCTCAGCATCGCAACTGACAGGCGTGGACGCAGGATCGCCATAGCGTGGTCGTCCACCGCCACGCCGCTCGTTGCATAGTCAGCGAGCAGTCGTTGCCAACGGTCGAGCGGGCGCAGGCGGGGTGTGTGGGGCAGTTCGATCGGCAATGCGAGCTGGACTCCCTCGCCGATGGACGCTCCGGGAGCAACAATCCCCAGCTGCCACAGGGCGAGGCGCCTGCGTGCCTCTGCGGGACCGGCATCCGCCTTCAGGAGACTGTCGCAGGCGCCGGCCCAAGCAAGCTGCTCGAGCGTGCCACGCCGCATTGGCGTACGGGCCGCAAGGTCGCCCAGGTCGCGGAACGAACCGCCTCGCTCCCGCTCGACTACAAGCTCTCGCACCTGCTCAGCGACCGCGCCCTTGACGTAGCCAAGCCCAAGGCGCACACCCAGTCCAGCACCGAGCACACCCTCACCTCCGGCTCCTTGTCCTCGCCAAGCCCCGTCAGGCCCACCCTCGTCAATCGCCTCCACAGCGCACTGCACTCCCGAGGCGTTCACGTCGAGCCCCAGCACCTTGATCCCGCGCCGCTGCGCCTCGTGCACGAGACTGTCGGGGGCGTAGAAGCCCATCGGCTGCTCGTTGAGCAGCGCGCACAAGAACTCGGGCCCATAGTGGACGCGCAGCCACGTCGACTGATAGGCCAGCAGGGCAAAGGCGGCGGCATGGGCCTTGGGGAAGCCGAAGCCGGCGAAGCCCGCCACCATCTCCCACACACGCTCTGCCGTTTGAACGTCGGCGCCCACGTGCCGTATCGCGCCTGAGATGAACTGTTTGCGATGGCGCTGCATCGCCTCCTCGGAGCGCTTGCGGCTCATCGCCCGGCGCAGCCCGTCGGCATCGCCAGGCGAGAAGCCCGCGAACACCTCGGCTACCTGCATCACCTGATCCTGAAAGATGATCGTGCCGAGCGTGCTCTTGAGCACCGGCTCGAGCGATAGGTGCTCGTAGGGGATCTCGTAGCTGGGATCCTTGCGCAGTCGCGCGCGGCGCTCGATGTAGGGATTGATGGCCCCACCCTGGATCGGCCCGGGACGCACGATCGCAACCTGCACTGTCAGATCGTCGAGGCCCTCCGGGAGGGTGCGCCGCAACGACTGCATTTGAGCGCGGCTCTCGATCTGGAACACCCCAACCGTATCTGCCGCTCGAATAGCCTTGAAGGTCTCGGGCTCGTCAAACGGTATCCGCGACAGGTCGATGTGTTTGCCGCGCGTGCGTGCGATCTCCTCAACACAGCCTTCGACGGCCGAGAGCATGCCAAGGCCCAGCAGATCGATCTTCAGAAAGCCGGCATCCGCACAGGAGTCCTTGTCCCACTGCACCATCTGCCTGCCCTCCATCGCCGAGGGCACCACCGGACAGCAATCGATCAGCGGTCTCGTGGACACCACCATCCCGCCTGAGTGCTGGGAGAGATGACGGGGCAGCCCATAAGCTTCGCCCACCAGCCGCTCAAGCCAACGCCAGCGCACCGAGCGTGTGGGAACGGCCTCACCTGTGCCAGTGCGCACCCGCTCAGAATGAGTGTCGTCGGCAATGTCACGCTCCACCTCACCTCTGCGACCGTCTGCAGCGCGTGCCACACTCTCAATCTCACCGGGAGGCAACCCCAACGCCTTGCCCAGCTCGCGGATCGCGCCGCGCCCACGGAATGTTGGGAAGGCGGCTACCAGCGCAGCCCGGTCACGCCCATAGCGCTTGTGCACACGCGGGATCAGGACCTCGCGGATATCGCGTGGGAAGTCCAGGTCGATATCCGGTAGACCTCGCAGATCCTCGTGCAGGAAGCGTCCTAGCAGCAGCCTGCTGGCAATTGGGTCGATGTGGGAGAGACCGGTGAGGTAGCACACGACCGACGACACCGAGGAGCCGCGGCCGCGTCCAGGGGCGAGCAGCCCCCGCGCCGTGTCCCGTCCCCGTACCTCCAACGCCACTTCCCGCGCAAGCTCGAGCATGTCGTGGTGGAGCAGAAAGAAGCCCGCCAAGCCCAGGCAATCGATCACGTGCAGCTCCTCCTGCAGGCGCGCCTCAGCTTCCGTGCGAGCGCCGTTCTTCTTATAGCGATCCTCCAGGCGCACCCAGCACAGCTCGCTCAGACGCTGCAGGGCGTCTTCGTCCTCTGACCCCGGGTAGCGATAGCCCAGATCTCGTGTCAAGTCGAATGTCAGCTGCTCAGAGAGGCTCAACGTCTCACGAACCGCCTCAGGATGGTCGGCGAATCGACCTACCATCGCCTGTGGAGTGCTCATCACGTGAGTGTGGTTGCCACGCCGCAAGGGCTCGGAGGCATCGAGCGTCGTACGGTGGCGCAGCGCCACGAAAGCATCCTGCAGCTCAGCGCGTGAGCGTGCATGGGCGTGTATGTCGCCTGTGGCCACGCATGCCACCCCCAGCCGTCGAGCGAGCGCCTCAAGCGCCCGGTTGCGTGCCCGATCGTGGCGGGCATAAGGACGCTGCAGCTCCACACGCAGCCGCTCCGGGCCGAATGCATGGAGCAGCTGTCGTGCAGCGGGCTCATCATGCATGCCGTGCTCGGCGCAACCGGTCAGGCACACGAGCCCCTCGGCGTGGTCGAGCACCGTCGTCAGCGCCACCGACGGCTCTGTGCGCTCGCGTCCGGGCCCATCACGGGTGCGGGCATGAGCGTGCGTGATGATTTGGCACAAGTTGCTCCAACCGCGAGCGTCGCGCACGAGCAGCGTCAGGTGCACACTGCTCCTCGGCTCTCTGCCGGGAGCGCCTGCCCGGATACGCCCATCCGATCGCAGGCAGACCATATCTGGCTGGCGGCCTATGGTCACGTTGATCTCCGCTCCGTGGATCGCCCGCACACCCGCATCTCCGGCGGCCTGGGCGAGCTCCATCGAACCGGACACTGAGTTGTGGTCGGTGAGCGCCAGCGCAACGTGACCTAGCTGGGATGCGCTGTGGGCCAGCTCCTGTGGCAGCGACACCCCGTCCAGGAACGAGTACGCCGAATGACAGTGCAACTCCACGTATGGCGGCGTCTCCTCCATCTCACGAGCCCTGGGTGAACCAGCCACCGGTGCACAGGTCGTGGAAGACGACCAGGTTACGTCCGCTTACGCTCACGACCTCCCAGTAGCGACGGCGCAGGGGACGGTCCGTCCACCAGCGGTCCTCCACCAGCCATGACTCGCGCACGGAGTCCATCTCCTCGCCGTTGACTGTGCATGGAGCTCCGCCCTCCTCCGAGCGCACCCGAGCCGTGCGAGGCAGATTCAGAGCACGCGGATTGCTGGTGCTCCGAATAGCCTTCATATCGGCAACGGCGTGAGCACGACTCGACGCTCGGGCACACGCGAGTCCGTGTCGATGCACACGGCGTGCAGCACGGAGTCATGCCCCGCCACCGTGCGCACCTGATTGACGGCCTCTGCCAGACGCCCACGCCGTGCCTGCTTGGGCTGTTCGAGCAGCGTGCGCTGCTCACCGCCCGCGGGACCGAAGCGCTCCACGGCTAGGCACAACGACTCGGCGGGCGCCGGCAGCAATGGCAGACGCAGCGACAGAGCGAGCCCCACCCGCCTTGTGTCGCTGAGCGCCTGGCGGAACACCACCCGTTCACGCCAGGTGCCACCGCCCACCAGCCGCGCCGAGAGCACAACTGCTCTCAAGCTTCTACCGCGGCGCTCCGAGCGCGCGAGCAGCCGGTTGACGAGCACACCCAGCACACGCTGCAACATCGACCCGCTACTGGCATCCCCGATCTCGAGCGACTCCTCGAGCCTGTCCTCGACGCTGCGCGGCAGGAGCGGCCCATCATCGCCCCCTGCCAGGCCATGAGCGATGACGCCCGGCTCACCGAAGCGGTCAGCGAGCGCGTCGCGCCCAAGCCCACACAACTCTCCCAGCGTGCGCACGCCGAGCCGCCCAAGGGGCTCTACCAGCGCCGCCGTGTCATCGCGAAAGCCGAGCAGATCCACCGGTTGGGCGGCAAGATAGCGACGCGCTGTCTGCGTCTCGAGGGTCCTTGCACGACGAGCGCTTGAGGAAAGGGCAGCAGCCAATGCGCAAAAACGGGTAGGCCCCGCTCCGATTCTCGCCGGCCGCGAGAGGGCGCGGCGCGCAACCGTGATCGTGTGCGCACCAGAGCCATACATACCCTGCAACCCATCTGCATCGAAGTAGGCGAGCCCCGCACGCGCCGACTCGACCGCGGCGCCGATGCCCTCCAGAGCGCACACAGCTCTCTCCCATGCTTCAGCCACAGCGAGCGGGTCGGCGGGTATGAGCTCCAGCTCCGGACAGCGCACCAGCGCTTCGCCCAGAGCCATATCGGCGGCTACCCCGTATGCCTCAGCCGCCCCCGACACCTCCCCTATGCGCAGCTGCGCCCCTGCCATAGGGGCGAGCGCGAGCGCTCTGCCCGCAAGCGCTTGGGCTCCACCGGCGGCGATCGTCAGCTCAAAGCGAGGTATCTGGACGCACACGACCATATGCGAACATATGTTCGCATATGGCTAGGTCTTCACAACAGACAGTGAGACGCAAGCACTTGAGCCAAGCTCAGTCCATGCCGAGCGGGCCACTGGCTGACCCGCTGAGGAACTGGCGCACGAACGGGTTCTCCGAGGAGAACATTCGCTCGGCGTCGCCTGCTTCCACGATTCGTCCCCGCCACAGCAGAGCGATGTACTCGCCGATCCTACGTGCGGAGGCGATGTCGTGGGTCACCACGATGTAGGTGCCGCCGTGAGCCTCGTGCATCTCCTTGATGAGTTCGCACAAGAGCGCCGTGCGCACAGGGTCAAGGCCCGAGTCGGGCTCGTCGAAGATAACGACGTCCGGCTCGGTGACGAGCGCGCGCGCGAAGCCGGCGCGCTTGCGCATACCACCGGATAGCTGGGAAGGAGCGTCGTCCATCGCGTCCGCGAGACCCACGTCCGTCAGACGCTGGCGCGTCACCTCGCCAATCTGGCCCTCGGACATGTCGGTGTGCTGACGCAGCGGGAACGCTACGTTGTCGAATACCGACATCGAGCCGAACAGGGCGCCATCCTGGAAGAGCACGCCGATCCTGCGCCGCAGCTCGAGCAGCTTGGGCATCGTCAGCTTGGGGACTGAGTTGCCGAGCACCTGGATGTCGCCGGAGTCGGGGAACATCAGGCCGATGAGGTGCTTGATGAGCACGCTCTTGCCGGTGCCTGAGGGGCCGAGCACAACCGTGATGGTGTCGTCGGGGATGGCGACATTCAGGCCGTTGAGCACCGGAATGCCCGCCAGGCGCTTGACCACGTCTACGCAGCGGATCGACCAGTTGCGGCCAGTGTCCTCGCCTGCTAGGTCGAGGTCGCCGGAGCCGGAGTGGTACTGGAAGTGCTCCCCGTCATCCTCAACGCCCACGACAGCGTCAGGGCTCACGCCCTCCTCGCTCTCCCCGTCATCCCCGTGCGTGCCCTCAACCCTCTCCACGGCGCAGATACTAGTGATCGGGGAAGACCCGATCAACCCGGGTGCGCCGACGCCGACGCCGACGCTGGTACCGATCCATACACATCCCCTTGACATATCAGGTCTATTGGGTCTACGATCGAGTCCTGGGAGGTAAGAATATGTTTCAAAACAGGCGTTCCGACGCCGAGTCGGGGTTGATACCGGGGCTATCTGATACGCCAGCGGCCGCTGTAGCGAGCGCGCCCCGTCCTGATCCGCGCAGGCGCCTGCTCGACGCGATTATCGAGACGGTTGCACTGCGAGGCTACGATCGCACGACCGTCAGTCGTGTGCTGTCGAGCGCCAACGTCCAGGAGGCGGTGTTCAGCGAGCACTTCCATGACAAGCATGACTGCTTCTTGCAGGCAGTTGACGATCTGATCGGCAACGCTGAGCGCTCGGCGCTCGATCAGTTTCAGCGAGCCATACCGTGGCCTGAGCGAGTGCATCTGGCTCTCCGGAGCCTGCTCGACGCGCTTGCCAGTCACCCTGACGGTGCGCGCGTCGTGCTTGTCGAGATGCTCGGGGCGGGACCGGCGGCGTGCGAGCGCTACCGCTCGGCGTTCACACTACTCACCTCCTTGGTCGAGCAAGGACGCCCGCAATCGCCTCACGCCGAGCACCTTCCGCCGCAGACCTCCGAAGCGATCGTCGGCGGGATAGCCTCGATCGTGCATCGTCGTGTGCTGCAGGGAGACACTGCTGAGTTGCCTCTGCTGCACGCGGACCTCACCTATTTCGCGCTACTCCCCTATCTCGACCATGAGCGCGCGTTGAGAGTAGCGGGGCTGAGCTAAGTCCTGAGCACCTCCAGACTCAGCTCGTACAGCTGGGTGTAGCGAAGAGAGTGTTGGCTACTTGGACGGCGTAGCGTGCGGGAACTCGCTCGTTTCGCCGTTGAATGTGAATGGACCCTGTTGGTTGCAGGCGGGCGCGGAGACCGAGTTGGCGGCGTTTTTCGGATCATTGGCGACGGGCGGGAACAGCAGATGGTTTTCGATCTGGGATTCCTTTTCCGGTTCCTTCTGATTGGCTTCGCGCCCGATCAGCTGATCGATGATGTTCTGTGTGATCGTGCCTAGCGGTGGCCCACTCAAAGATGGAGCGGAGTTGGCACACGAAGCGCTGCTGAATACAGGAAGGCCTGTAGCCAGCGAGTTGAACGCGCCCGGTTGCGGGTAGGCGTTCGCACGGTTCGTGCCGATCCGCTGCTGGTAGACGGCAAGGCCTTCTGGAGTGAGCACCTGCATCGCCTTGAGGAAGTGCTGCTGGGGGCCACCTGGAATGTTTTTGTTTTTTTCGTGGGTCAGCGTTGCGGCCGTGGCGTTGGCGAACAACGCCTGCAGCTCGGGCACGTACTGGCTTGTGTATTGGAGGAAGGGATTGAAATTGTGCAGCACCGGGCTCAGGGCGGAGAGCAGTGGGACGGTCAGGTCGAGTCCCTTTTTGACGGCTGGCAAGCCCGTCTTGGACGCCTTTGTCAAAGGTCCGAGCGAGGTCAGGAACGAGTTGAACGGTGGCGTGAACGGCTTGACTGCCTCTAGCAGCGGGGTTAGCTGTTCCTCGAAGGGACGTAGCTGGTCTAGCAGCGGGCTCGTGTTCGCTGCGAATCTGTCGAGGCTGCGCAGCGCCGTCTGGGAGTTGCGCTCGAAAGCTGGCAGTTCGCGGAACGCTTCGGCGAACGCGTCGCTGGCGGCGGCAGCAGCATGGAAGGTGCGCTCGCCGTTGGTGATGAGGCCGCGGAACTGGCCCTCGCGGGCCGTGAGCGCGTCGAACACAACGCCCGTGTTGTGGATCGTTGCCTGCAGGGCCCCCTCTTGGGAGTTGGCAACCGTGACCAGCTTGTTGGCGTCTTCCACGAATGGCTGAATGACCGCGAAGGATGAGTTGACCTGTTCCCCGCGACCGCCCAGGCCTTCGGCCAACGACTGCATCCAGATTTGGAAGGATTGGCGTGTTTTCTTATCCAGCGTGGCGAGGATGTCATCGAGCGTCACAGACGGTTCGACCTGGGCCTCGGAGAGCTGTCCTCCGTCGGGTAGCGACGGCGCGCCTGAGCCCTTGGGCTTGAGCTGCACATAGGTCTCGCCGAGCAGCGTCTTCTGACGCAGGATGGCGTTCATGTTGGAAGGAATCGGGGCGTACTTGCTGGCGATTTCAATCGTCGCGTGCGCGAGTCCGTCTTTGTCGTACTTGAGGCTGATGACATGACCGACGTTGACCCCGCTGATGCGCACGTCGGACTGTTCGGCGAGCGCGAGCGTGCGTGGAAAGGCGATCGAGAAGCGGTAGCCCTTCGGCTTTAGCGGCACCGGACCGCCGAAGGACTCCCATAGGAACAGCAGCAGTCCGAAGCAGCTCAATGCGAATAGAACGATCACGAGGATATTTGCCAGGGTGGGCGCGCGCTTCTGCATATCAGCGACCTCTCGCGCTCGCGGTGGCCAACCGCCCGAAGGCGCTGTGCTTGGAGCCAAGCAGTTTCAGCGTGAGGCCCTTCTTCGCGGGCGAAGCAGGGATTCGGGTACGCGCTATGGCTGCCTTGCCGGCGCTCGTCGAGGTCGCGGTTGGATTGACCAAACCCTGCCGCTGGCATTCTTCCGTCGTCGGCGGATTGAAGAGTGCGACGAGCAGCTTCACAGTCACGTTTATTTCGCTGACGCCTTGCAGAAGCGGCAGCAGTTCGCAGTTCAGGTATGCAACTGTGCGCCCGACCGGCCCGTGAGCATCGGCTGTGCTGAGCACGCTATTGAGGTCGTGGTTTGCCCAGTCGAGGAAGAACAGGAAGCCGCCCTGGTTGGGTCCTGGGTTGTAGGCGAGCTCGTTGAAGAATTCGTTGAACACCGAGAAGCTGGAGGAGAGTCCAGGGAAGGCTTCACCCAGTTCCTTGAGCGAGGGCTCGAGCTGGTTGACGACCGGCAGAATCTGGCGGGCGAACGGCCTGATTTGGTTCTTGATGATTGGCGTGCTCACCTTGAAGAGCGACCGCGATGCTTCCTGGGCTGGCGCGAGCGCCTTGGCAAAAGGCTCGAGCTTGGTCAGGGTTGGCCCGATAACAGCAGATGCCGTCGCGAGCTTGCCGAGCCCGCTCTTGGTCTTGGTGAGCGCGCCAGGCAGCAGGTGCAGCGTCTTCTGCACGTTCTGGTCCTGTTCGGCGAACGTCTGGAAGACCGCGTTGGATGCGTCGATCGCCTGGGAGACTTCGGTGTCCTTGTCACCCAGCGCGCTTACGAACAGCTGGAAATTGTGGATAGCGTGTTCGATGTTCTTGTGGCGCAACTGGAGTTGCGCAGTAATCCTCCGCGCATAGAGCGAGATCGGGTCGAAGCGCTTGAATGTCGCCGAGAGGTTCGCCGAGTTACCCTTCAGTCCCTGGCCTGCCCCAGCGAGCAGCTCCTGCAAGTAGCCGCGTGTTTCGGCATCGAAGGATGCGAGGAACTCCTCGAAGTTCACATCCGGCGCAGTCTGTGATTGGGGTATTACATAGCCGCTAGTGACCCGTCCTGCCTTCGGAGTGCCGGGATCCACCTCGACCGTCATATCCTTCAGCCCCGTCTTGGGGCGCAGCAGCATTGTGGCGTTGCGATAGATGTAGTGGGCGTACTTGGGCGTGATGTTCATCGTCACGAGCGCGTCGCCTTCGTTTGACTGGACACTCGCGATTTCACCGATCTTGGCGCCGGCGATCGTGACCGACTGCCCCTGACCTGGCGTGATCGCCTGAGCGGTGCGGAAGTCGGCCTTCAGCGTCACGTAGCTCTTGCCGAGCACAGGCACCCACCCGGGCAATGAGAGGCGCTCGTTGGAGAGGATGTAGCCACCAACGAACAATGCGATCACGATCATCGCCACCACCGAGATGAAGGCGGTGCGGTAACGCTTGATCTGGTCGCCCAGCCCGCGCTCTCCTTGATGCTCCTCAGAGGTCATGGTTCGCTCCCGTCAGCGGGTCCATGGGCAAGCGGCCCGTTGATGTTCTGCGGAGCCTGCGTATAGCAGGGCACCAATGGCTTATATGGCGGCTCGCTGGTCGGGAATGCTGGGCTCGTGCCCAATGGAGCTTGTGAGGTGTGGGCGAGCAGGCGCAGCCCTTTGCCGCTGGTTGCCCCAACAACGGTCGCAGGCGCCGAGCGCAGCGTCTGGCTGCCGGTCTCGACCATGAAGCGATTTGTCAGACCGTTGCCGTTGAAGCTCTGGCTGATGCCGGCGAGACCAGCCACCGAATACCAGAATTCTCTATAGGCTTCCACGCCCGAGGTGCTCGAGCCGTCCTGCAGCTTGGTGTTGCCTGCCGGGTAGAAGATCTTGCTCAGGCACTTCGAGAACAGGTCGGTCTGTTTGTAGAACGCGGGCTGCGGCGTGACCAGTCCGGCGAGTGTGGGAGACGCTTCGCGCAAACCCTTGGCAACGCCGCCGAGCTCTGTTGGAGCGAGCGAGGCTTGCGTTTGTTCTATCCACGGGAAGGCAGCGACAATAGTGGCCGGGGTCTGTTCGACGCCGGGGATCAAGTCGAGCGAGAACTGCCTGATAGCAGGCGAGGCTGCGTTGAAGTTGGTGAACGCGCGGCTGGCGTTCTGGAGAGTGCTTGGCAGTAGCGCCACTGTGGCGCTGAGGCTCGTCGACTGGGCGGCGAGCGTGCCGAGGAAAGTATTGAAGTTGCTCACGAATTCGCCGAGCTGCTGCTCGTGGACGTTGAGCTTGGCGGTGAATTTTTCGATGCCCGCGATCATCTTCGAGAGGTCGTGTTGTTCGACACCCCCGATCGCCTGGTTGACGATCGCGCTTCCCTTCAGCGCCTCGGGGCTGTCGAAGTAGGTCTTTTTGAGCGCCTGCGCCCCGTTTAGCCCGCGCACCGCAGGGTTCTGTTCGGCGTTCTCCGCAGCAGTCGGCTTACGCGTCAACGCCGATCCGTATTCGGCTAGGAGTGTTTGCAGGTTGGAGCGTGTGTCGGTGTTCAGCGCGTCGAGGATCTGGTCGAGCTGGACGGGGTCGGATGTCTGGGTGATGGGGATCGTGTATCCCGAGGAGACCGTTGGAGAGGAGGGCGTGCCAGGTTGCAGATCGACGAACCAGTTGCCTTCGAGCAGTATCCGCGCGCGGATCTTCAACGTTGCGTCGCGATGGATGGGCAGGCCTCCCTTCGTGATTTCCATCGTCACCAAACCGGCGTTGCCGACCCGCTTGATCGAGCTGACCGTCCCCACGTTCACGCCCGCGATGCGCACAGGCGATTTCGGGCTGATGTTGACCGCGGTCGCGAACTCCGCCTTCAGGCGGAAGCCGTGCTTGAACGGGATGTGCTTGGTGAAGCCGAAGTACACCACGATCGCGGTAATCACCAATACGATGATCCCGAAACGCACAGGGTTGGACTTCTGCATGTCGACGACTGACATCTCGTCGTAGCGTTTCCACCAGCGCACGCGGCTCATTTCTTGGCCCCCTTCGAGCTTTTCAGGCCGAGGGCTTCCAGTGTCGAGCTCGGGTATTTTTCGCCGAAGAGGTCCTGTTCGCGCGTGGTCGCCTCGTGTTTGGTTCCCACGTTCCCCGGAACGTTGCCGATCACGGCCTGGCCCGGAGTGTAGGGCTCGTTGCCCGCTTCGCACTCGAGCGGTTGCCCCGGGCCACCGACGTGGGGATAGGGGTTGACGTGCACGTGGTTGTCGTCGATCGGCTTCGGCGCCTGACCTCCGGCCGTTGAGGTGTGATCGATTGAGGGGCCGTTTGCCGGCGCCGAGCTGGGGAAGCCCTCGTTGTTCGGTCCCTGCGGCGCAAGTATCGGCGCGGCGCGGGCGAGCGTGCCCACGCCGACACTCTCAGACAGCAAGCTGGCCAGGTTGCGGAACGTGAGCGTCACGTAGTTGCAGTTGGTCTGTGCCGGTGCTAGCCCCGCGAAGAGTGGATTGCCGAGGCCTAGCGTGTGCGTTAGGTCTTCGAGTCCCGTGGTCACAATTGGGTTCTTGGCGAACGCCGCAAACGCTTCCGAGGCTTCGGCTATCTCGGGGTTGAGGGCAGTGGCGGCGTGCACGTTGACGGCGCCTACTTCGAATGCATGGCCGAGCGGCGCGGCAACGGTACGCAATATGCTCGCGCTCGGTTTCAGCAGGTGCATGAACAGTGCGCTCTTGTTCACGAATTCAGCCTCCAACGGGAACGAGTGGGTCGCTTGGCGCAGTGCCGGCGCACCGCCCACGATCGTCTGTTCAAGCGAGGGAGCGACGCTGGCGAAGGCTGTGAAGAAAGTGTCAAGGTCGCTGTAGAAGGCGGCCTGTTCGTTTGCAACGGGCGCCACTTCTTTGGCAGCCCGATCGAGCGCCACGAAGAGCTGGCCAAAGCCCGTTTTCGGCGAGGTGAGATTGTGTAGGACTGGGATCGCATTCGTGACGAGTGGACGAAGTGTCGCCAGCGTTTCGTTCAAGCCGATCCCGCGCGCCGCCAGCCCATTGCCGAAGGTCGTCAGGTTCACCTGGTTGGCTGCCCGCGTCTTCTTGTCGAACATGTCGAAGAACTGGTCGAGGTCAACCGGTTCGCGCGTTTGCGCAACGGGGATGGTTCCGCCTGCCTTCAATGCGCGCGTCCCGTGGCCCTTTTCGAGCGCAAGGTACTTGAGGCCGATCGTAGAGACCGACTGCACGAGCGCGGTGGTGTCGGCCGGCAGCGGTTCCACCCCCTTTTCGAGCTTGAGCGAGACGATCGCGGTAACGCGGCCTGTGGCAGGGTCCTGATAGGGACTGAGCGCGCTGATCACTCCAACGCGCTCGCCACCAATCCGCACCTGGTTTCCCTTCTGCAAGCCGGAGGCCTCCGGCAGCTGCACCTTGATGTCGTATGTGGGCGTGAAGGGCAGTCCATTGTTCGCGTTGTAGGAGAGGAACACGGCAACGACCACGATCAGCGTCGTGATCGCGCCGATCAGAAGCGGGCTGCCTGCCAACGAGTTCGAGCGGCGACGATTCATCACGGCACCTGGCTCGGGTCGCAGCCCAATTGACCGTTGTCGGCGAAGGGCGAGGAACCGTCTGCTGCGGGCTGGGTGCCCGAGCCGGGGCAGCGACGTAGCTGGCCTGTCTTCAGACCCTGCAGCACCTGCGTCGGATTAGCCGGTTTCAGCGTGTTTTCGGCTCCGAGTTCGAAGTCGGGGAAGACGCCGCCGACACGCGCATAGTGGCCATTTGCGTCGTAGTAGGCGGTGTCCTGCCCGAAACTGCGGACCAGCCCTTGGAGATCTGGGCTATATGGACCGAACATCGCTGTGATGGGCAGCGATTCTTCGAGCGAGCGCACGCCGTCGGGAGAGGCGGTAGCGAGCGATTGTGCAACACCGGGCAGCGCCAGGGCGGTTTCGGTCAGATCGTTGCTGGAGCCGGGCTTGCTGATCGCTTCGCTGAAGTTGGCAAGGACCGGAGTAGCAGTGATCACGAGCGGCCGTAGCTTGGCCAGAAAGGGGCCAAGCGTCTTGGTATCGGCCTTGGAGACGTCGACCAGCTTGGTCAGGTCTGCAAGCGTCGCAGGCAGCGTTTCGAAGGTACGGTTGCCTTCCCTGAATGTGACGGGCAACTCCTTCAGGCCAGCGGTGAGATCGGCCTGGTGCAAGCCGATTGCGCCAAATGCAGTGTTGGCATGACTGACCAGTTCGGTGAGCTGTTGACTGCGCCCCGCCAGCACTGTGGTCGCCTTGGCGGTTTCCACGAGGAAGTTGGAGAACACAGGCTGATCGCGTCCGAGCTCGGCGAGCACATGGTCAAACGCCGCCAGCGACGGTGGGAAGTAGTGGGCGTCAACCTGCAGCTGGGGAGCTACACCCGAGTACTGTTCGGCGGAGCCCTGAATGAGTTGCTGCAAGCCCTTACGCGTCTTGGCATTGAAAATGCCAAACAGCTGGTCCAGATCGACCACACCGTGTGTGGCCGTGGTCGGCAAGGTCGAGCCGGACGGAAGCGCGGGACGGTTGTTGGGGCCGGGTGAGAGCGCTATGTAGCGGTTGGCCACACTCGACAGCGACGGCACCCTGATTTCGGCGGTAGTGCCCTCGTGTAGCGGCGCCAGCGAGGATTCGACGTGGACGGTGATGCGCACCTGGTAGTTGGACAGGAGCGTGATGTCCTTGATCGATCCCACCGGAACCCCACCGACCTGTACCTGGTCTCCACGTACGAGCTGACCGGCTTCAGGGAAGATCAGTTGGTAGGTGGCTCCTCCGCCTCCGGCCAGCACTAGCACCAGCAGTACCACGACCACGGCGACGATCGTGCCGAAGGCAACAATGCGCACGGTATTCGTGGAGCGCTGCGGGCGAGCGGGCGGCGGCAGCGAGGGCGGCGTGGATGCTGGGGGGCCTGGAGGGACTGTGGTCGCCATCGCCCTACTTGCCTTCCGTCGCCGGTGAGGAGGCCGCGCTCGAATGATCGGGGATCGCTGCAGGCGAGGGCTTGGGACTGACCGTGGGATCGGGCACCTCACCGAGTCGGGCAACGAGCTTTAGCCACTGCGCCGGAGTCAGGCCCGTGCTGAGGGCTCTGGCGGCGCGCGCGTCGCCGCCGCTGCCGAGCGGGGTGAAAGCGATGTGGATCAGCCCGCTGTAGCCCGGCAGCACAGTGGTGTGGACGCCGGGCGCGATGCGCGTCGCACTTGCGATCTGAAGCGGCTTCATGACGCCCTCCAGTCCGGCGAGCTTGCGCACGGCGAGGGCTGCAGTCGAGACCGACCCGTTCGAACCTGCGACAGGTAGTCCGTTGATTGCGGAGATGTCCACCGCGTCACCCGTCCCGCTCGCCAAGGGCACTCCACGGCCAGCATCAGAGGCCTGCGCGCAGCCATGTGCCGAGACAGTCGGCTTCAGCTCGGAGGCAGAGAGGAACTCGAGCGTCGCAAGCACGCGCCGGTCGGCTCGACCCTCGAGGATTAGGCGCCGCTCGCATTGCGCGAGGTGAATGCCGCGATCGCGCGGGACCTGCTGCTCGAGCTGCGTCTTTGACTCGAGCAGCGCCTGACCTGCGCTCGGCGAGATCTTTGCGAAGGGGTCACGGCCCTTGGCTTTCACGGCAGAGGAGCTCTGCAGCTTGACCCAACCGTCGAGGATCGGCTTCGGATCAATCAGAGGAGCCCCCGTGCCCGCGGGGCGAATCTGGAAGACGACGTGCGGCTGGACGCCGGAGCCGACGTGACCGAGCACTGTGCCAGCGATCACTTGTGCCCCGACGTGCAGCGGGTGCAGGTAGACGTTCTCCGGCCCTGCCCTGAACACGCGTGTGGCTCCGCTGGACGCTGGCTCCGACGGAGTCGCGACGAGTGCGGTGCTTGAGAGCCCGGCGGTGTGTGTATGCCCTGGTTCGCGTGCTTCGAGCACGGGGTAGAGCGTTGCAAGCGTGCCAAGCTCAGCGTAAGTGTATGTGTTGCCGTAGGCATCCTTTAGTGAGATGCTGGGCCCGAGCGGACCGGCCGGGTCGATCTGAGTGATGCTCCCGTCCTGAACGGCTATTACCGGAGCCCCATCCTGCGAATAGATCGTCGTTCCGGCGACGGTATGCGGCGAGGCGCCTTCAGTGGCGGGGAACCCGTCGCTGTAATGCGAGGCGGCGTAGACGGGGAACCTCGCTTCGGTCAGTCCGGTGATGGCGCCGAGCAGTTCCGGCGGTGTGCCACCAAGCAGCCGCGCGCGCAAGAGGACCGAATTGACGTATGCCTGGGAGTGGTTGTAGGCGAACACCGCTGTGCGTATGTCCGTGTCGCCACCAGCATCCTTCAGGTATCGGGCAGCGGCGAAGATCGCGTCGGCGGGGTTATTGGGGTCCTCGAAGCCGTCGTTGTTGACATCCACCCCGTACTGTCCCCACTCGGTTGGCAGAAACTGCATCCAGCCCTCGGCGCCTGCGCTCGACACGTTCAAATCACGGCCGTAGTCGGTCTCGACTTCGTTGATCGCGGCGAGCACCTGCCACGGGATGCCATAGGCGGCGCCGGCGGCCTGGTAGATCGGCAGCAGGAATGGCGGGATACTGAAGCTGTCGATGAAGAAGCTGGGCACGCCGGACAGCGAGCCGCCGAGTGTGGAGGGCAGAGGTGGCGTTAGCGCCGACGGCGATACGGCGTTCTTACTCGAGTCCGCCCCGGTCTTTGGCGAAGACTTTGAAGTGGGCGTGCTCCCGTGAGAGTGGGAGATCACTGTGCGTGGCTGTGAGAGCTGCTTGCGAACCTCAGGCGCAGGTACCGTTGTCACTTCGTTCGTAGTCGTCGCTTCGGGTGTAGCCGGCGTTGTCGTGGTGGGCGCCGCGCTTGTGGCAGGGGTCGAGGGAGTCGGTTCAGAGGGCGGTGGCGGCGCAGGCACACTCGTCGTTTCTGGGGTGGGAGGCAAGCTTTCCGATGAGGGAGTGCTCGTCGTCGGGTCGGCAAGCGCACTCTCCGTGGGGATCAGAACAGCAAGCGCCGCGAGAAGCGCGATTGCGGCGGCTGTGAGCTGTCGTTGAATCATCATGGTCAGTTGCCCAGCAGGTAGTTGAGAAGCATGCCGCTTGCTTCAGAGCTTTCATC
>JBAPMC010000424.1:0-7985 GCA_049278415.1 Solirubrobacteraceae bacterium | reverse complement strand
AGCTTCGAGCGGGTGCGGGCTGAGCGCGGGCGCGCCCTGCGCTGGTTGGCGTATCTGCTCGCGGCCGCGGTGGCAGCGGCGACGATCGGCGGCTATCTCGTCCTCGTCCTGCTGGCGTGCGGAGCCTTCGAGCTGGCTTGGCGGCGCCCCACGGTAGCTGCGCTGTCATTCAATCCGCTGATGCTCGCTGCGGTCGCGGGCGGCGTCGGCGGATTCGGCGCGCTTGCGTGGACCGCGTTTAAGGTGGGCGCGCTCTCCTACGGCGGCGGGTTCGTAACCGTGCCGCTGATGCAGGCCGACGCTGTACACGTCTACCACTGGATGACGGGCGGCCAGTTCCTGAACGCCGTTGCGTTGGGACAGGTCACTCCCGGCCCCATAGTCGCTACCGTCGCCGCCGTTGGCTATGCCGCGCACGGCATCGCTGGCGGCGTGCTCGCCGCGGTCGTCGCCTTCACGCCGTCGTTCTCGTTCATTCTGCTCGGCGGCCAGCGCTTCGAGCGTCTACGCCAGAACGCCGCCGCACACGCGTTCCTCGACGGCGCCGGACCCGCCAGGATAGGCGCGATTCTCGGTGCCGCCATCCCGCTGACGAGCGCTCTACAAGAGGGGTGGCAATACGCCGTGCTGGCCGCCGCCGCGGTAGCGCTGCTGCTTCTGCGGCGCGGGGTCGTACAAACACTGCTCGCTGCCGGCGCCGTGGGCCTCCTCGCCTCAGTCGCAGGCGCTCCCCTGCCGCACTAACAGCTGGCACACGGCGCGTCGCCGAGGCCCGCCGCCCCTAGCCCAATTTGGCGCAATGGATCAAGCCCGCAGCATGCAGACTTGCGACTGCATCTTGCCGCGCTGGTCGGGCGCAATTGTGGCCTGCGCCCACTTCGGCCAGAGATGCTCCTTGGACATCTTGCCGCCACGTCCGCAGAACAGACAGATCTTGCCGAGCGCGGCGATGCTAACGAAACGGATGCGCATTTATGGGATACCTCCGCTCGGGGATGGTTTGAACCCAATCGGGGCGAACAGTTGGGATTGGCGTTGTTATGCGGTTTTCGGCGGGTCGCGGTCGCTTTGCGGCCTGAAATCACCGGTCGCCCCAAGACGCATGACGGCAACTTCGAGTTGGAGCGGCGACTGCGGCCCTATGCGGTCCGGTAGCGGTGCGTTTCGATAGCCACCCCACGACCTCCCCGTGCTCGATTTGGCCAGCCGCGATGCGCTCGACCATGGGCACATCGGTGTCTGGCTGCGCGCCACACAGTGGCAAGCCGTTCGCCTCTAGGAAGAGGCCGGCCAGGAAGAACGCGGTGCGCTTGTTGCCATCCGGCAGCGGATGGTTGCACGCCAAGCGCTCCAGCAGGATCGCGGCCTTCTCCAAGATCGTCGGGTAGACCTCGACATCGCAAAGCCGGCACGCGGCGCCGCAAACGCGGACTTGGCAAGACCAACGTTGGGGAGACGTGCAATCTGCTCAGGCGTTATGCCGAGGATGTCCGCGGCGACGTCGCAGAAGTCCCCGAACTCGGGGTAGTAGACAGGCATCTACTACTTGCCGAGGCGGCGCAGCGTCTCACGGTGCTCCTCGGCGAAGCGGCGGCGCTGCTCAGCGCGCTCACGATCAGTCCCGGGGAGACCGCGCGCGAGATCCGGACGCTTGGAAGGCGGCTGCGCCACCTTTGGAGGTCGACCCTCGGATCATTCAGCCAGGCCGCCACAACGCACGCATCGAGCACGCTGCGCGCCACGACCATATGCCCATAGACCGGCGTGGAGTCGGCATCGAGCAGGACGGCGAAGCTCCGCGCAAAGTCAGCGGCGGCCACGAGCGTCATACCGCCGAAGGTGTGGGTGTCCCTGACCGGTTCCTGCCAGCCCTCCGACCGCGCGGCGAATGTCGCTTCGACGGCGATCTCCTCCATCGCGCGTGAGCTGGCGCTTAGCTTGTGCCCGTGCCGTCCGGCGCACTCGTTGACAGCATCCGCCAAATCACGCACCGCGCTGATCGTCGGCGCCAACGCTTGACGAAACTCCTCTGAGCCCGTGGCCTGCATACCGCGCATCTTGATTGCCGGAACGGCGAACGCTCCGTTGGCTGCCGGTCTTCGAGCTTGCGAGTTCAAAATCCCCTTCACGACCAACAAAGGTCGTTAGGGACGCTGTGCGGTACGGACTAGCGAGCGCTCGACCGAATCGCTGCTTGCAGCAACTCGTCTTGTGGTTGACCTGCGAGCCCGCTGGTCGTTCGGTAGAGACGGCACTTCATACCGAAGTCTGTTCGCTCATCCGCGCCGGGTTCGATGTCGTGGCCGTTGATACGGATGGTCGGCGAGCCGATGAACCGCTCACGTTGAGCCTCAGCGTCGCCAGCGATCCGGCAGAGGTCGATAGCTGCTGAAACACCCAACGCCGCGAGCGTGTCCCGAAGGCGATCAAGCAGCGGCTCATGATTGGGACAGCCATCGAAGTAGAGGACTTCGATCCTCATGGTCCGCTCGTGGCAGCTTGTGCGGAGAAGTAGCGCCTGAGCGCGATGATGGCCCAAATCGCCTCGACTACCCCGAAGGGCCAGGTGCCGGCGAGGAAGCCGTAGGCGCTAGATAGCGCGCAGCCGCAAGCGAAGGCGAGGATGAAGCCTCGGCCGCGTCGTTCCAGCGCGTACATCAGAACCATGAACGTCACGGCGCACGCGCCAAACACAGTGAGCACATCGCCGAGTCTGCCACCGGAGGCACCCGCCGCTCCCCTGCGCGTCTTTCGGGTTGCTTGTGCGAATAGCCGGGCTAGCCTTGTGAGGTGCCTCGAAATCTGATCGAGCGAGTCCACAATCCGCGCGGTCGCGTGTGCGGATGCGACCCGGACTGCTGGTGTCAGCGCACGACGCTCGGCCGTGCTGTGCGGTGGTGGTTCCCCGGCCGGTACTTCGGTATGCACCACAAGAGCCGCGGGTCAGCGGCATGGAAGCAAAGCCGAGACACGACGGCGTGAGCTAGCCGTTCGCCGGGGCGCCTCACGTCGCGTTACTAGATTGAACGCCGGGAGGCGTGGCGGTAACGTTCGTTTCGTGCCTGGTTGACGTTGACCGCTTGCCTATGCGGCTTACCCGCGTCCGCCTCCCTGGCGGTGCACTACCTCATGCCCGTAATGCACCACGAAACAGCAGAGAGGACGGAACAATGCCGGCTGAGATACGCAGGATCAATGAGGGCGACGGTGAGACGGTCGCGGCGCTATGGGACGAGCAGGCCCGTACAGAGCCCGACGGTGCGCCGCTGCCCAGGAGCGTCAAACGTGTGCCCAGCACGGAACGGCCTTGGACGCTGGTCGTTCGCTACGCGGCCCGCTAGGAGCGCCCTGACAGCGACGCCTCTGGCCTCGTTGGCTCGAACAGCTCGACAGGGTTGCCCGAAGGATCATCGAGCAGAATCTGGTTGCCGCCGACTCCGGTCACAAGGTCATTGCGAAAATGCACTCCAGCCTTGCGCAGCTCCTCGATCATGGCCGCGAGGTCGGCTACCTCAAGCTGAAAGCGATTCCAGCCTCCGGGCTCAGGCCGAGTACCATCGGGCATCGCCTGCCCGCCGCCGCCCGCGCCACTCGGCGCGCTGAGCACGAGCCGCAGATCGCCGCGCGAGAGCATCGCGAACGTGGGTGCAGGGTGCATGTCCTCATGAAACCCGAGATGCTGACAGTAGAACGCGATTGCGGCATCAACATCGTTGACGATGTAGCGGACGCTGACGGTAGCCATTGTCTTTCTCCTCGTTGTCTTTAGGTGTGCAAGTCGCGGTCGCGCGACCGCCCGGCGAACGTCGCTTCGCGAAGGCGATCTCTCTCCATTGCCCGTGAGCTGGCGTTTGGCTGGTGCCCGTGCCGCTCGGCGCGCTCGTTGACGGCATCCGTCAAATCATGCAGTCCGCATCGGGCGTGTACGGGGGTGCGACTCCCCATCCCCATCGAGGGACGGGCGCGTGAGCGACCGTCTGGGCCCCAGGCTGGGAGTTGTACAGCGCTAGGCGCGTGCCCCACTCGGCGTAACCAATGATCGCGGCGCGAAACTCAGGATCGGCGGGGAGCCCGGCGTCGTCGGCGGCTCGGCTCAGCAGGGTCACGAACTGGAGACGCTGCTCGGCGGTGATCGCGAGGTTGTGGTGGCGGGCGAGCATGTGCTCGTAGCCACCGTGGCGCTCGGTGTACGCGGCTGGCCCGCCCATGACCTCCGTCCACCAGTCGGTTACGTGCTCGCGGTGCTCGACGTTGACGCGGCCTCCGAACAGCGCCGCGATCTCCGGCGCCTCCTGCTCGATCAAGTCATAGAAGCGGTTGAGCCAACGTGCGAACGCTTCGCGTCCGCCGCCCCACTCGTAGATCGTCGACGTCGCCACACTCCGATGGTATGACGCGGCCGACTCTCCCACTGGGCTAGGCTGGCGCGGGATGCGCAGCCGCCTGGCGTGCTGGGCGTTCGGCGATTGCGGTCTGAAGGTAGCGGGCCGCGACGAGGCAGGCTTCCGAGCAGGCGTCGCAGCGAGCGCTCGGGGAGTCAGCTTTGCAGGCGCGCGCCGCAGTACCGCCGGCGCCGAGCGTCCATTCGGGCGCGACTGCGCCACCGTGGCTGAGCTGGAGGACTTGGTAGGTGGCGATGCCGGCGATCGAGGTCAGGGAGGTCGCGGCCAGCGTCGCGGGCGCGACCTCGTAGACGCTGAATCCGAGCACGATCAGGATGGGAGCCAGCAGCGATCCACCGCCAATGCCTAGATGCCGCCCACAACACCGACGACGAGCGGCAACACCCAGATGAGGACATGGGCGAGATCCGTTCCCGGCCCGCAAGGCGACTATATGTGGCGCAGCACTTGGTCGTCGTGGTGGAAAGCGATATGCGCCGCCGCCGGAATGGCCGGTCAAGAGTTCTACGACCTCAAGCACCGCGCAATTCAGTGGATGGTCGATCCCATCCAGGAGGGCGGCCTCGGCCTCGGCTACGCCACGGCGGCCGAGATAGTCGGCCACGATAACAACGGCTGCCTCATCGCAACCGTCTACACGAAGCTCAACTAGCGACGCGCGATCGAACGAGCACAGCGCGCGATGGACGCCTACAGGAAGCGGCAAGCACCCCCCAGGACAGCACGGCACCTACGCGCTGTCGGATAGTGACGAGCGCAAAAGTCGCTGTCCGATCGTCGGCGGCCATGACTGCACGATTGCATCGTTACACGCCTTCGCCAAATAGCGGCGGATTGTCTGTGTCAATCGCCTAAGACTGCGCCGGTGGACTCGTCAACCTTGCGCTGAACACGACTCGTGCCCGTCCAGGACCCGAGTAATCCGGCACCTCGACCGCCTCCATCCCCATATCGCGGTGAAAAGTGATCGACGCGGCATTATCCGGCCGAGCAATCGCCTTGATCTGCTCGCAGCCGCGCTCCAGCGCGACGCGCCGAAAGCTTTCGTACAACGAGCGAGCGAGCCCCTGCCCCCGACAGTCCTCGCGGACGGCGACGATGTGCACATACGCAAGCCGGCGCTCGGACTGGAAGAACCCGAACAGGTATGCGGCCACCTCACTCTGCTCGTCGCGGATCACGAGCGCGCCATCGCCGAACTCGTGGACGAACATCGGATGATGCAACTCGACCGGATCGCGCTCGCCCCAGAACATCGGCAGGCACGCGACGATCGCGTCGAAGTCGGCCTTTCCCGCTGGCTCTGGCTCCACGAAACAATGCTCGCATACCAGCTCCAGCATGTAGGGTTTCGCGAATGACGCTGCATCCTCTCGCCGAGAGCTTTGCCGATGTCGCCGATGCCTACGAGCGTGGCCGCCCGGAGTACACGGCCGCTGTCGCCCAAACCATCGCGACGGAGCTGCACGTCACAACCGGCGCCCGCATCCTCGACCTCGCGGCCGGAACGGGCAAGCTCACCCGCGCACTGATCGAGGCCGGGCTCGACGTGATAGCGGTCGAGCCACAGGCGCAGCTGCGCGAAATCCTCATCAGCAGCGTCGGCGCCGAGCGCGTGCTTGACGGGACCGCTGAACAGATCCCGCTACCGGACGTGTCGGTTGCCGCGGTCACCGTCGCCGACGCCTTTCACTGGTTCGACCAGGCCACCGCGCTGCGTGAGATCCGGCGCGTGCTTGTGTCGGGTGGGGGCCTAGCGGTGCTGAGGATCGTGCCCGACTGGAGCGGCGCGTCCTGGGCGCATGAGGTCGGCAGTCTGATCGGCGAGTTGGGTCGTGAGCACCCGCAGTTCCACGGTCCGCGCTGGCAGGACACCGCCATCGCGGAGGGCTGCTGGACCACGCCCCGTGAGCTTCGCCTCACAATGTCGCAGCCGGCCCGCCCTGAGGGGATACTCGACTACATCGCCTCGATGAGCTGGATGGCCGCCCTCCCCGACGAACAACGCGCAGAGACGTTGGCGAGGGTCCGCGATCTGATCGCCGCGGGTGAGACCCCGGACGAGCTACCCGTCCACGTCATCGGCGGCGTGACGAACCTCGCCTGAACTCGGCAGCAAGGTTCTCTCGGCCGCCAGCCTCGCGGTCAATCACGCACAGCACCGCCGCGATATCGGCTTCGCGGTCGCGTAGCTCGCGGCAGGACTCGATCACCTGGCCGCCGGAAGTCACCACGTCCTCGATGACCGCGATCCGGTGTCCGGCAACCTCGCCGCCCTCGCGCCTGAGCGCAGGCGGAACTCGCCCGTGAGGCGGGCACGCGCGTATATGCGTTCGCCAAGCTGCGTCGTAGAACCCGACATTGGAGCGACAGGGTATCCGCCGCGCCAGGACCGTGAACGCGGTCTCGTGACATAAGCCGCATGTCGTCCCCAGAGCAATCGTCGAGCGACTTGACTAGGCGCTTGGCGTTGCGCGGAGGGAGGAGTCCTCGCCTCAGCTCACGTGCTAGGCCGCGGACTCGACTCAAAACGAGCCAAGCCGTCCGAGATACTGTTTTGGCAGGCCTAGGCCATTTGTGGTTGACGCAGCGAAAACCGACGCGCCAAACGGAACCTCATTGGAACCTCGACCACCCCAAACGCCGAAAACCCCTATCGGTGGGGTTCTGGCAATCGGGGCGCCCGGATTCGAACCGGGGACCTCGCCGACCCGAACGGCGCGCGCTACCAGGCTGCGCCACGCCCCGACGCAGAGCGAAGTATCCCACACCGGCCCGCTTGCGCCGGACGACACTCCGTCGGCCCACGCCTGGTGTCGGTAAGGTCGCGCAATGCCCTGCCAGCTGAGAGAGATCGTTGCAGAGCTCAGCAGCTTGCTCCAGCCCGAGCGCTTCCGCGACTACTGCCCCAACGGCCTACAGGTACCTGGGCGGGATGAGGTAGCAAAGATCGCAACGGGCGTCTCTGCAAGCGTCGAGCTGTTCGAGCGAGCAGCGAGCGAGGAGGTTGATCTGCTCATCGTCCATCACGGCATCTTCTGGGGCTCGGGGCCCGCCCCGATAGATGCCCCAATGAAGCGTCGTTTGAAGCTCCTCTTCGACGCCAACATGAGCCTCGCCGCCTACCACCTTCCGCTCGACGCCCACCCCACGATAGGAAACAACGCGTTGATTGCCCGTGCCCTCGGCGCCAGCGCATTGCAGCCGTTTGCTCCCCACGAGGGCGAGCCGATCGGTTTCATTGCGAGCTTCCCCAACGAGGGTGTGGACGCCAACAGCCTGTTCGCGCGAGTAACAGAGCTAACCGCCCGTGAGCCACTCATCTTCGACGCGGGACCCAAACAAGTGCGCAGCTTGGCAATCGTCTCCGGGGCAGGCGCCGGCTATCTGGAGGAAGCAGTGCTCGCCAGCGCCGACGCATTCCTCACAGGCGAGCCCGCCGAGCGGGTGATGACCCAGGCATGCGAGGCCAACATCCACTTCATTGCAGCTGGGCACTACGCCACCGAGACGTTCGGCGTGAAACGTCTCGGTGAGCATCTGAGCGAGCGCTTCGACGTGGAGCACCTGTTCATCGACATT
>JBAPMC010000423.1:0-3905 GCA_049278415.1 Solirubrobacteraceae bacterium | reverse complement strand
GTAGCCCGCCTTCTTGCGATCCTCCATCGCCGCCTCCGACACACGATCGTCCGCCCGGGTCTCACCGCGCTCGGTGATCCTCGTTGCCGCGATCTCGGTCACAACTTCCTGGAGGGTCACCGCCTGCGAGCGCACCCCTCCGGTGCAGCTCATGTCGCCCACTGTGCGGTAGCGCACCGTCTCTGAGAACACGCTCTCGCCGTCAATCAGCTCGGTGTCTTCGCGCCACGCGTAGAGCATCCCATCGCGCTTGAACACGTCGCGCTCATGGGCGAAGTAGATCGAGGGCACCTCCAGCTGCTCCTGGTCGATGTACTCCCACACGTCGAGCTCGGTCCAGTTGGAGATCGGGAACACCCGCACGTTCTCCCCTTTCTTGATGCGCCCGTTGTAGAGGTTCCACAGCTCCGGGCGCTGGCTCTTGGGGTCCCAGCCGCCGAAGTCGTCGCGGAAGGAGAACATGCGCTCCTTGGCGCGTGCCCGCTCCTCGTCGCGTCGCGCGCCGCCGAAGGCCGCATCGAATTTGTGCTCGGCGATCGCGTCGAGCAGCGTCACCGTCTGCAGCTGGTTGCGCGAAGCCCGCGGCCCCTTCTCCTCAACGGCCCTGCCCGTGTCGATCGACTCCTGCACGGAGGCCACAATCAAACGCTCGCCGAGCTCCGCAACGCGGCGGTCGCGGAACTCGATCACCTCGGGGAAGTTGTGACCGGTGTCCACGTGCATCAGCGGGAAGGGAAACGGTCCCGGCCTGAACGCCTTCTCCGCCAGCTTCAGAAGCACGATCGAGTCCTTGCCGCCGCTGAACAGCAACACCGGTCGCTCGAGTTCGGCAGCCACCTCGCGCATCACGTGGATCGCCTCGGACTCCAGTGCCCGCAGGTGGCTGAGCTGGGGGCGCTCGGTGACGCTCATGATCCCCTCGAGGCGCTCAGCCCCGGCTTGGCTGCGATGACTGGTGTTCCCGCTGAGAGCCCGGCTGCCGGCTCTCCCGCTCTTGCCTGCGAGCGCAGGTGCAGGATGAAGCCCACTATGCCCACAGCCACAGGTGCTCCAAAGATCACGGGCACGGGCATCTTGCCGCCCGCGTTGTTCACCATCGCAAGCGCCGACCCCAGCAGCACCGCGCTGAGCGTCACGCGCAGCGCCTGATCAGGCACGCGGTCGACGAAGTGCGCCCCGATCCACACCCCCGGCATCGAGCCGATCAGGATGTTGCCCACCAGGCTGTAGTCCACGTTGCCGCTCACCACCTGCGCGAGACCTGCCACCCACAGCAGCATCGCGGCCAGGAACACGCTTGAGCCGGCCACCCGCTGTGGTTTGAGCTTGAAGATCACGATCATCGCCACCCCAATCAGGGCGCCGCTGCCCACCGATGTCATGCCGAGCATCACGCCCAGCACGAACCCGAGCGCGATCGCGGCAATGCCCGCGCGCCTTGTGAAGTGGTAGCTATCGCGCTCCTGCTCGGCGAGGTGACTGAGCAGCAATGTACGCACGAGCACCACGCTTGCCACGACTATCAACGCCCCCGCAATGCACCCGATCAGCACGTCATCGAAGCTCTTTCCATACGCCTTGTGCAGACGATCCACGAGCAGCACACCCGCCAGCGCACCCGGCACGCCGCCGTAGGCCAGCCACTTGGAGACGCCGAGATCCACCGTTCCCTTGCGCAGGTGCTTATAGCCACCGAGTGTCTTCGTGAGCGCTCCATAGGTCAGGTCGGTTCCCACCGCCACCACCGGGTGGATGCCGAGCACGATGATCAACAGCGGCGTCATCAGCGAGCCGCCGCCAATCCCGGTCAGGCCGATCAGGATGCCAACCCCAAGTCCAAACAGCACGATCTCTGGGCTTATGCCCAGCATCAAGCCACGCCCTCGGGTGTCGTTGAGATCTTTGTCATGGGCCTTTTAGGTGGGGTTTGTGCTCATCCTGTTGTGGAGTCCGCCACCACATCAACGTGCAAACCACACTCAGTCTTCTCCGTGCCCGCCCAACGACCCTCGCGACCCGCGCCGGGTTGGGTGCACGGTGCGCATCCGATCGATGAATAACCCTGGTCGTGCAGTGAGTTGTAGGGGAGATCGCGCTCAAAGATCCGCTGCCACAGATCCTTCTCGGTCCATAGCGCAAGCGGGTTGTACTTGTGGATGGCACGCCTGTCGTCGTACTCCACCAGCTCGGTATCCGCCCGCGTCGGTCCCTGCTCGCGCCTGATACCGGTGATCCAACCCTCGGCGCCTCCAAGCGCGCGCTCGAGCGCGGCCACCTTGGCAACCGAGCAGCAATGATCAGGGCCGCTCCACGGCGCCGCCTGATTGCTTGCGTCGTGCACCTCCACGGCGATGCCGAAGCGCTCCTCAAACGCCTTCCAGGTCTGCAGCGTCTCGGGGAAGAGCACGCCCGTGTCGATTGTCGCGATTCGCACGGGCGTCCTACCGTCACCGATGCGCAAGAGCTCGTCGATCAGCACCGACTCCTCCTTCTGGAAGGAGCACAGCAGCACGACCTGGTCGCCGTGGCGCTCGACTGCCGCGCGCAGGGTGTCGCTCAGGCTCTGCCCCAGCTCGTCCCCGCCGGCGACGGTCTCAGCTTGGATGTCACTTAGACCGCGCACTCGCCCTCGCCGCGGATCACCTGGAACGGCACGTCGCGGTTCCAGTCGATGAATGTGTTCATCGTCTCCAGGCCGAAGTCCACCGGCAACGACAGCTCCTTCACGAGAGCTTCGAGCTCGGGCGTGCCTACACGCTCCACGAACGCGCCCCACTCCTCGTTCTCGTTGCGGTTGTCCTGGTAGTGGCGCACCCAGCGCTCGATCGCCTCCGGCACGCGCTTTGCGGGCAGACGCTGCTTCAGGCGCGTTCCGAACTTGACCTCGCCGCCTTCATACACGCCACCCACGTGGGGGATGTAGGCGGGAATTGTGTGCTCGCCCACCTTGATCGAGGCGCCATAGAAGCCGATGTCAGCCACATGATGCTGGGAGCAGCCGTTAGGGCAGCCGCTCATCTTGATGTGAATCTGGCGCGTCAGGGGATCGGTGATGCCCATTGCTTCGATCCGCTCCTGTACAGCCTGGTTGAGCCCCATCGAACTGGTGATCCCAAGCTTGCAGGAGTCTGTGCCTGGGCAGGACACCACGTCGCTGATCTCCCGCGAGCCAGCGTCGCCAAGGCCCAGCTCTGACAGCGCGCGCCACACGTCATACACGCTCTCCTCGCGCACCCAGCGCAGCACGAAGTTCTGCTGCACGGTTGTGCGCGCGTAGCCGCCTGAATAGTCACGCATGATCTGCGCGAGGCCGCGGAACTGCTCGGGGGTGAGGTCGCCGCGCACTATCTTCACCTCTACCGTCACGAAGCCCTCTTGCTTCTGGACGGCAACGTTCGCCTCACGGAAGCGCTCGAACTCGGACACGTCGCCGTTTGGGCTGCCGTAGCTGGTGGGGGGCGCCGGCGCGGCTTCACGCTCGTCGTCGAGGAACAGGCGATCCTCAACCGAGAAGTCGCGTTCGGACACCCAGTCGCCCTCGAGCTCCTGCTCCACCTGGTTGCGCAGCTCCTCGATGCCGTACTTGTCCACGAACACCTTGATGCGGGCACGGGCACGGTTGACGCGCAGCCACTCCTGCCGGTCAAAGATCCTGAACACAGCCTCGGAGATCTTCAGATAGTCGCCGTTGTCGATCTCCACGAAGTCGTACAGGGCAGGCGCCACACGCGGCATGATCGAAGTGCCGCCGCCCACGAGCATCTCCACGCCGCGCACCTCGCCACGTCCCTCGATCTCCTTGACGCGCGCTCTGAAGGCTACATCGTGGATGCCGCTGATCGCGCGGTCGCGGGGGCTGCCGTCGAAGGAGGTCTTGATCTTGCGCGGCATCCCCTGCGTGGTGG
>JBAPMC010000422.1:0-2132 GCA_049278415.1 Solirubrobacteraceae bacterium | reverse complement strand
GGGTGGCGCATGCGACACCCGGAACCGCATCTACTTAGACAGCCGCAGGCTCCTCGACGCGACGCGGAAGCAAGGTTTCGCGCGCGATGACCAAACGTTGGATCTGCGAAGTACCCTCGTACAGCTGCATGATCTTGGCGTCGCGGAACAGCTTCTCGACCGGATACTCCTTGATGAAGCCGTAGCCGCCGTAGACCTGCACGGCGTCGGTGGCGATCTTCATCGCGGCGTCGGCGGCGAAGCGCTTAGCGTGTGAGGAGACGAGCGTGTTGCGCTGACCGCTGTCCAGCAGGTAGGCCGACTTCCAGGTAAGCAGGCGCGCCGCCTCGATTTCGGTGGCCATGTCGGCGATCATGAACTGGATCGCCTGGTGCATCGCGATCGGCACGCCGAACTGGACGCGTTCGCGTGAGTAGTCGGTGGCGAATTCAAATGCCGCGCGTGCGATGCCGGTGGCCATCGCGGCCACACCCGGACGGGTGCGGTCGAGCGTCATCATCGCGAGCTTGAAGCCGGCGTTTTCCTCGCCGAGCAGGTTCTCCTCGGGGACCTCGACGTCGTTGAAGGAGATGGTGGCGGTGTTGGAGGCGCGCTGTCCGAGCTTGTCCTCCTTCTTGTCCACCACAACGCCCCAGTCGCGCTCGACCACGAAGGCGGAGATGCCGCGGTGGCCGGCGTCCTTGTCGGTCTTGGCATAGACCGTGTAGTAGTCGGCGTAGCCGCCATTGGTGATGAAGCACTTGGAGCCGTTGATGACGTACTTGTCGCCTTTCTTGACGGCCGTGGTGCGCATGCCGGAGACGTCGGAGCCGGCGTCGGGCTCGGTCAGGCAGAAGGAGGCGAGCTTGGGCGCCTCAGTGAGCATGCCCAGGTACTTCTTCTTGATCTCCTCCGAGCCACCCAGAGCAATCGGCGCGGTGGCGAGGCCGTTACAGCCAAGCGACGTCTGGATGCCCGAGCAGCCCCAGGAGAGCTCCTCCTCGATTAGACAGCCGTCGAGATAGCCGGCGCCGGGTCCGCCGTACTGCTCCTCGATGTGGGTGTTCATCAGGCCCACATCCCAGGCCTTCTGGATGATGTCCGCCGGCCAAGTGCCGTCCTTGTCGTACTCCCAGGCGACCGGCCGGATCTCTTTCTCGGCGAAGTCGTGGGCCATCTCGCGCAGGTTCTTCTGCTCGTCGGTGAGCGTGAAATCGACCATGGTCGGTGTTCTCCTAGGACGTGACGCAGGGAATAGATTGACTGGTCAGTCAATCTTGCATGTCGAAGATTAGCGAAGCGTCGCGCAGGTTTGGCCGAAGTGAGCCACAATCAGACGATGGAACCGTTCACGTTCGTCGTGGTGGGCGCGGTCGTGCTGTTTGTACTCGTGGGCGTGGGGTCGTTCCTGGCGGGTGGGAGCCTGTACGACAAGATTGGCGAGGGCGGGCTCTCAGCCGGTCCACCGAGCGCGCCCCCATCAAACTCGCCGTTGGCGCAAGCCGAGCGGGACATGGAGATCCGCCAGATGCTGCAGGCGCGCAGCGACAGAAAGGTGCGCAGACGCGAAGCCGCGCTCGACATCGATGCGGAGATGGCGCTACTCGAGCAGCCCGCAGGCGGCCAGTCGGTCGGCAAACACGACGCGGGGCTGACCGAAGAGGTGCGCCAGCTCGTGATGGCACGCAACGAACGCCGAGCGCGCAGCGGTGAAGAGCCGATGGACGTCGAGTCGGAGGTGCAGCGCACCCTCTCAGAACTAGACCCCGATGGGCGCTGACACTGCGCGCTACTGCGTCCTCCCTCCCTCATGTGCAGAGCACATTTCGGTCGGTGCGTCCTTGTATCGCTTGGTCAGCGCCCATCGGCGCTTGCTACTACAAGCTCGTACTGCTTGCTTTTGACTAGAGACCAGAGTTCGAGGAACTGACTCCTTGGAGCACTCCCACGAGTTGCTGCACTGCGGGGAGCAGTTGCGAGGATGGTTGCGGATTGTTTGGCGCAACGATCGTTTGCGGCTTGTTGAGGTCTGAGAATTCGAGCAGCACCTTGATGTTTGCGGTGCTCAGTCCACCGAGGAGCGCTTGTGTTTGGGGAGTGGCTGAGACCGTTGCAGTGACTTCAAGGCGGCGCAGCAGATGGTCGTTTTGGCC
>JBAPMC010000421.1:0-1795 GCA_049278415.1 Solirubrobacteraceae bacterium | reverse complement strand
CCGGCGTAAGATGGGTTCGCCAGGATGCCGAGCACCCTCGAATGGGTCAGGCGGCCCCAGAGCAGTTTGCCGTTCCAGGCGCCTCCGTACGACCGACGCGGAAAGCGCAGGCCGAGTTGCTGGAAGCGTTGGACCACGGCATAGGCCGTGCTTTCTCGCTCGAACAGTTCAAATACCATTCGAACGGCACCCTGCACTTCCTGGTCGGGATCAAACGTAATCTTGACGTCGTCGAAAACAAAGCCGACAGGCAGAGCGAAATGAAGCTCACCTTTGCGGGCCTTGTTGAGCTTTCCGCCGTGGAGGCGCGCGCGGATGATGTGAAGCTCTGCTTGAGCGAAAGTACCCTTCATGCCGAGCACAAGGCCATCGTTGAAGTCGGCTGGATCGTAACATCCATCCTCGTCGAGGACGAGCGTGCCGGTGATGGCGCACAACTCCAGCAGGCGATGCCAGTCCTGGTTCGATCGTGCCAAGCGCGAGGCTTCCAGGGAGAAGATCGCACCGACTTGGCCGAGAGCCACGTCGCTGACCAGGGCCTTGAAGTCCTCGCGACCGGTCATTCGCGCGCCGGATTGTCCGAGATCCCGATCGAGGGTCCGGATCCGTTCCGGGCTCCAGCCGAGAGACTGTGCCTTGCCTGCCAGATTGTACTGGCGCTCGGTGCTCTCCTGGTTGAAGCGCACTTGTCCCGGCGTCGACTGACGGACGTAGACGTAGGCTTGCCGTGACAGATGTTGATCGGAAATCTTGGGGTTTGTCATGGACGGCTCCCTCCGGGTTGGACGGCGGGGCGCCACCAGCAAGATACGATTCGATCATGTTGGCGAGGACGATGCCCGCCTTGGCGAAGTCGAGGCCTGCGACGGCCGGATCCATCTAGTCGATCCTCTCGCGGCGGCGCAGAAGCTCGGCGTTGATCGCACAGATCTCGTTGAGCATTTGCTGCAGCTTGCGATAATTGCCGAGGAACTCGGCGACCTGAGCGTGGGTTGCATTCGGCACGTAACCAAGCCGCGGGCGTTCGCCGGTTTGCCTGACTGTGGACAGATATCGCTTGGGGCCGTGCCCAGGTCCGTCGATGCAGTGGCAGTTCGGCCGGCCGCAACGCTTGTAGGTCTCGATCAGTGAACCGCGCAGAATCTGCGCGATTTGAGGCAGGCCACGCACGAGCTGGCGGCGGCGTTTGCGCAGGGCCGCAGACGACACATTTGGCATGTCGATCGGACCGAATCAAAAAGATGTCCGATGGATTCAGGATGCGGGCCATTCGTCAAGCCTCATCGCCGCGTGTCAACTGCGCGACGAGTTCGGCGAGCCCCAATAGCCCGAAGGCGTCGACGAGCAATGGCTGCACGCCGGTAGGTGCTGTCTGAGTGCCGGGAGGCGCCCAGTCGGTCCATTCGCGCGGCAGGGCGAACGACCCCAGATCGGCGTGGCGCAAACTCAGAGTTTCGACGCCCGAAACTCGTCTGACCTTCAGGACAACAAAGCGATGACCGCAAAGTGGATGAAAGGGATGGGTGACTTCAGCCGATCCTAAAGGCTGACGGGACTGCAGTGCAGTTCGATGGGGCTGCGGCCGCACTGGAAGATAAGATTGTCCAGCGTGCGGTTGTCACGGTGCTGAACGCGATCTACGAGGAGGATTTCCTCGGGTTCTCGTACGGGTTCCGGCCGGGTCGCGGCGCACACGACGCAATGGATGCGCTCGTGGTTGCCGTCGAGCACCGGAAGGTGAACGTCATATTGGACGCCGACATCCAGTCGTTCTTCGATACGGTCAGTCAGGAAT
>JBAPMC010000420.1:0-13291 GCA_049278415.1 Solirubrobacteraceae bacterium | reverse complement strand
CCGGTGGGACCGGTTACGAGCACAGCGCCGTGGGTTTCGTGGAATGCACGTTCGAAGCGCTCGCGCTCGACGTCCGCCATGCCGAGCTTCTCGAGCTTCATCACAACCGAGTCCTTGTCGAGGATGCGCATCACTATCGACTCGCCGTGGACGCTTGGCAGCGTAACCACGCGCAGGTCGATGTGACGACCATCAACGGTGAGGCTGACACGGCCGTCCTGGGGCAAGCGCCGCTCAGAGATGTCAAGCTCAGCCATGATCTTTATGCGCGACACCACGCCTGCCGCCATACGTCTCGGCACGGTGGTTATGTCTTGCAGAATGCCGTCTACGCGGACCCTGACACGCACCTCGTGGCCGTCCGGAGCCAGATGCACGTCCGAGGCGCCGCGCTCGACGGCCTGAGCAACGATCTGGTTGACGAGCTTGACCACCGGGGCGTCGTCAGCTGTCTCGCGCAGGTTGACGATCTCAGCGCGGCTCTCCTCGGTCTCCTCGATGGCGCTCTCGCCCGAGACGACGTCCTCCAGACGCGCCATGCGTGAGATGAGGTCGCCAATGGCATCGGGGGAGGCAACCGCGACACGCACCTCATAGCCAGTCATGATCGCCACGTCATCGACCGCAAGCACATTGGAGGGGTCCGCCATCGCAAGCAGCAGCGTGCGCTTGTCCACGAATGCGACGGGCACCGCCTGGTAGCGCTTGGCGGCGGTGTTGACCACGAGATTGGCGGCGCCCATGTCAACCGCGAAGACATCGAGGTCCAGATGGTCGAGGCCGTAGCGCTCAGCGAGCGCGCGAGCAAGCCCATCCGGCGTGACAACGCCGCTTGCCAACAGCACCTGCTCGGGCGTTGTGCCTTCGTTGCGGGAGGACTCGATCGCGTGATCGACGCGCTCGCGCGAAGCTAGTTCCATCTCCACAATCACATCGGTTAGAAAGCGCGAAGAGGAGCCGCGGCGCGTTGGATGGGTAACGCCCTTCGGCGCATCAGGCGATTGTGTGTAAAGGTCGCTGGCCGCGACTTTCTCGGATGGCGAAGCGTACGGGTTGGCGACGCCGCCGGAAGTCAATCCAGCGCTGGGATCGAAAGGCCGACCGTCGGCCTCGCCGGGGATGTTCGGCCTATCCGCGTCTCGCTCGATCTCGACGCTTACCTGCGGGTCTGTGTCTCCGAAGACACCGCCCTCCTCACGCAGGCCGCTGGGCGGAGTGCTCATCTCGGATGCCCGAGGCATGGGCCTGGCAATGAGCGCCGGATGCTCCTTGTTGTGGGCGGGCAAGCACTGAAGCGCGCCGCTGCATAGCCGGTTGAGGCCTTCGACTCGCTACCGCCAGAGATCTTCCAGTCCCGCCCCCCGACCCATCGCCTCGAGCGGAGCTGGCATTCCCGTCCAATGCTCGAAGCTGAGCGCCCCCTGCGCCACGAGCACCTCCAAGCCGCCGATCCGTGCCACATCGCGACTGCGTGCGGCTGCCAACAGTGGCGTGAGTCCATCTCCGTAGACCAGATCGATGACATACGCATACCTACCGACTTGATCGGCCGTCAAACCGAGTTGGTTGAGCGCCTCGGCGTCACTGGCCGACCGTTGCAGTCCAACCGAGGTGCAGTTGACGAGCAACTCGGCCGCCACAGGGCTCTCCACCGCCTGCGCGCCAAGTTCGCGAGCCAAGTGGACAGCCCGCTCAGGCGTGCGGTTCCACACCGACACGGTCGCAGCCCCGGCGTTTAGAAGGCCCCAAACCACCGCGCGCGCGCTCCCCCCAGCGCCGAGCACAAGCACGCTCATACCCTTCGGCGAGCGTCCAAGCGCAGCGATCAAACCGGGGGCGTCGGTGTTATCAGCCTCGATAACCCCGTCGGTGTGGAAAGTGAGCGTGTTGGCAGCACCAATTGCAAGGGCCGCGTCGCTTGCACGATCGGCGATCGCGAGCGCAGCCTGCTTGTGGGGAATGGTCACGTTCGCCCCCACAAACCCCTCCGCGCCGAGCGCCCGTACGGTCTCCTCAAACAACTCCGGTGGAAGCGGCAGCCGCTGGTAGCTCCAACCCTCAAGCCCGCACGCAGCGAATGCCGCCTCGAACATCGCCGGCGAGCGACTATGGGCGACAGGCCAGCCGATGACGCCAAGTCTCGGCATCAGCTCTGCTTGCCCATCGCAGCACAATCTCCTGCAGTGGTTGCGAGCAACACCGCTATCCCTTCTTGCAGCTCGGGACGTGGCCGCCGTTCTTGCGCAATGCTTCCTGGTAGGCCGCAGCGTTCTTTTCGAACTGGGCATAGCTCGTCGAGAAGACCTGCTCGCCACAGCCGTCGGCGCCCGCAACGTAATAGAGGTAGGAGACTTTGGCTGGCCGCCCAGCAGCCGCAATCGCAGCAGCGCCGGGATTGGAGATCGGCGTGGGCGGCAAGCCCCTGTGTATACGGGTGTTATATGGCGAGTTGCTGCTCAACTCACTTTCGGTCAACGGGTGGGTGAAATCGTGTAGCGCATAGCGAAGCGTGGAATCAACCCCGAGCGTCATGTTCAGTCGCAAGCGGTTGTAGATGACGGCCGCCACGAGCCGGCGGTCACGTGGAACAGCCACCTCGCGTTCGATGATCGACGCAACGATCAGCAGTTCATAGGGGGTCACACCAAGCACCTTCGCGCGGTGAATCTCGCTACCACCGAAGTTCTCGCCGAATGCGGCGAGCTGCTCGGAGACGAGTTGAGAAGCTGAGGCGCCAGCGTATATTTCGTAGGTAGCTGGGAACAGAAACCCTTCGAGGCTAGGCGTCTCAGCGGATGCTCCGTAGTGCGTGGGGTTTAGTTCAGCAGACTTCTTAGACGCCGACAGATAGCTGCCGCGCAACCCATCGGCATGTGCGAGGGCAGCGATCTGCAGACGTGTGTACCCCTCCGGGATTACCACCTTCACGACCACGGGCGTCGCGGGCGGCTTGGGCCGCTGACCGTGACGAACGAGTAGCACCACACCAGCAGCGATCGCGGCAAGCACCACCACGAGAGCCAGTAGCGCGCCCGCCCTGGCCGCCCCCGTGCGCATCGGCGAGATGTGTGGGCGATGCAAATGCGGCCGGTGCAGATGGGGTCGGTGCGGCGTCAACGGAGACGCCTGCTGCTTCTTGCGCCGACCCGCCGCTCGCCGAGCGTTACGTGAGGTCGAGACAGGCAACGGAAGTGGATAGCGCTGTGGTGCATCTACAAGGGACTCAGGCTGCTCTAGTTCGGACTGGGGATCAGGCACGACCTGAGGATCGGGCACGGACTGGTGCTCAAACACAGGCTGAGGATCGGGCACGAACTGAGGATCGGGCACGGACTCATGCTCAAGTCCAGGCTGAGGATCGAGCACGGGTTGATGCGCAGGAGAATCCTTCATGTCAGGTTCGCTCAGCGGGCTTTCATCCGTCACGGGCAACTCGCTCAGCGGTGGTGGAGGAGGCGCCGGCGCGGCTTCTGTCGGTGGTGGGGGCGTTGTGGCGCCCGCCTTAGCGAGCCGACGTCTTTCGCGCTCTTCGCGGGCACGTTCGCGCTCCTGCTCGGTGCGCTCCCCCGATGCCTCCGATCTACGGTCTCTGGCCAAGCCGATGACCCTACTGAGATCGCGCGAACCAACCCTCCAGCAGGACAGCCGCTGCACGGGAGTCCTCGCTGGTGGTTGCGTGCTCCATGCGACCGGCGATACGGGTCGTGAAACGCTCGTCGTGCAACTCAACAGGCACAAGCTCACCTAGTCTTCTCATCAGCGTGGCGGCGAACTCGCGTGTCTCCCGCGTCTGATCGGTGTCCTCCCCACGCAACGAGAGCGGCAAGCCGACAACCACCCGCTCCACTTCGCGCTCGGCAACGATCTGAGCGACCGCTGCAAGCCCACGACGACTACCCGGCTTAGCGACCGGGTCGATCGGCGTGACAATCGTGCCGGTCGGGTCGCTCAGCGCGCACCCACAGCGCGCGCTGCCGTAGTCAAGCGCCAAAACTCGCATCGACACCGAGCGCGATCGTGCCATGACCAACGATCACGTCGCCCGCATACAAGCATGCGATCTGACCTGGAGCCGTGCGCTCGATCTGCTCGAGCATCCGCACCTCGGCACGCTCGTGCGCGCCAGCGCGCAGGAATCCCTCGACGCGACACGGCATCCGCCGCCCTCGGTAGCGCACCTTCACCCCGTCCACATCCTCACCGTCGCGGTGCAGTGTCACATCACGCACTCTCACGCTGTCGGTGCGCAGATGCTCGCGCGAGCCCACTGTGACCGTGTTGGCTTGAGGGTCCGTGGAGATCACGTACAGCGGAGCGCCACCACCGATTCCCAAGCCATGTCGCTGCCCAACGGTGACGGTATGCACGCCACCATGCTCACCGAGCTCGTGTCCGTCGCGATCGACGATCGCGCCCGCGCGCCTCTGGAGCCCACCGTGGCGTGCGAGGAAATCCGCGCGTCCGGTGCCCGCCAGAAAGCAGAGATCCTGGGAGTCGGGACGGCGCGCCACCTCCAAACCGGCGCGTTCAGCCAAAACACGCACTTCTGTCTTGGTGAGGGCCCCGAGGGGGAAGCGCAGGCGCGCAAGCGAGGATGGCGAGAGCGCCGCAAGCGCATAGCTCTGATCCTTACCCTCATCCACCGCCATTCGCAGCAGCGACTCTCGAGCCTCATGCGTCTCTACACGTGCGTAGTGACCGGTAGCGAGCGTGGGCGCGCCTAGACGCTCCGCCAGGTCGAGCATCGCGTCGAGGCGCACATTGCCGTTGCAGCGCACACACGGGTTGGGCGTTAGGCCCGCCGCATGGTCTGCGAGCCAGCCATCCACCACGCCTGCCCGAAACTCCTCGCGCAGGTCAATCGAGAAGTGTGCCATCCCCATTTCGTGGGCGATCTGCCGTGCCGAGCGCACCGCCTGCGCCGAGCAGCAGCTGCGCTCACCATCGTTCTCCGGATCAGACCAAAGCTCGAGTGTCACCGCCACCGTCTCCTGCCCGCTTTCGGCAATGAGCAGCGCTGCCACCGCACTGTCCACCCCGCCGCTCATTGCCACAACGGTGCGCGACTTCGAGGGCTCAAGCACAGCCTGCTCACGCGCGGCCCAGCCGAGCGCTCCATGCAGCGCGTCGGCAGCGAGCTCGGCGGCATGATGCTTCGAGGGACTCAAACCGCCTAGCTCGCCTGCGATCTGCGAGGTACCGACACGTGCCGCCGCCAGCAGGCTCTGGCCGCGCACGAGCTCCACGGTGGCGCTGCCCGCGGCGATCGCCGCTCCGCAACCACTTGCGTCGAAGCCAGCATCAACGATCACACCGTCGGGGCTATGCGCGTCTACCACCACGGACACGCGAATCAAGTCACCGCACGCAGCTCCGCCAGCGGCGCCGGTACACGCATGCTCGGGTAGGTGTCCCCGCCCAACAGGTCGTTCAACGTGGTTGGCAAACGCCTCAACGTCCATAGTCCGTCGAGTGTAAGGGCCTTAGCCCGCGCAGCTAGATATGACGGTTGTGTAGGAGGCTCTTAGCCCGCGCAGCTAGATACGGCGATTGCGTAGGAGGGCCTTAGCCCACGCAACTAGATACGGCAGTTGTATAGGCTGCGGCCTCGGGACTGTGCAACAACTCCTTCAGGGAGCGCGAGTCTCTAACTAGTCGCGCGGCGGGCTTCGCGCACGGCCTGTTCAAGCGCGAACACGTCGGTCAACCCTGTGAGTGTGCTCACCACGCCACGTCGGTTGACGATCAGGATCGTCGGGGTCTGGTAGACGTGGACTACTTCTGTGATCTTGCCAAACGTGCTCACCTGGTGGGGGAGCGCCGCGTGCATTGTCACGGCGCCTTTCGAGCCGTTAGCAAGCGCGCTTGCCTGCGCCTTCACCTCTTGGTCCACCGTCGATTTGGGATCCCAGAAGAGGAGCATCACCGTCTTGCCCTGGGCAAGCTCCCGTTCGACCGCAATCTCTTGAAGCGTACGCCCGCGATGGGTGCGTGGAGGCACATGGGACTGGTTATGTGCTCGCACCGAAGCCTTACGCGCTAGCGCAGCAGCCACAATCGACTTCTGCGTAGCAGCAGCACCTGCAGCGCTTTTCGCGGCAGCCACACTGGTGGACGCACTCGCAGAGGGCTTTGATTCTTCTGATGCCGCCCCCGACTTGTTCTTAAGTTGTTGAGCGTTCTGCTGTGAGGTCGCCACCGCTCCGTGTGCTTTGGCAATCGCACGTGTAAGTCCTTCCACACCCGGCGCAGCCCCGTGGTAGACGGGAGTTGGGGCCGCAGCAGCTTTCGCCTCAGCAGCTGCGCTCGTCGAGGGTGTGGCGGCCGAAGGGCTTGTGGGCACCGGTTCGCTCGGGTTCGAGCCGTGGCCGCGCAAAGCCACCGCCCACACGAGCCCGAGCACCACCACCGCGCCGAGCAACACCTGATAGGGACGAGAAAGTTGAGCCACGTCCCTCACTTCGGCATCTTCGCGCCAAGAGTTGAACGGCGAGATGCACCATGGACGCCTCGCAAGCGCTATTTCAGCGCCAACAACCCGTATCCACAGGCTTTAGGAGAGACCATTGGAACAGCATCGGCTGCCTCTCGGCGTCTGCGTGGGAAGACTGGCTATGCCAGCTCGCGCAATCCGCGCAGAGCTGCGTGCACCACCTTGTCGGTGTCGAGCTTCTCCTGTCCCCCATCCTGCATGTCCTTCAAGAGCGTCTCCTGCTCCCCCACCACCGCCACGAAACGTGCGCCTATGCGATTGGCATGCCCGAGCTGGCCTTTCAAGGAGCGACCCGCCATCTCCATCTGCGCCGTCAATCCCGCAGAGCGCGCCTCGCTCAAGATCTCAAAGGCAGCCGCCTTAACCAGTGAGAACGACCCATCCTCCCCCAAAACCTCAAGCCCAACATACAAATCCACAGCGTGGCCGCCCGCCGGTGGCGGGCTACCGGCGAGGAGAATCCGCTCGATTCCCGCGGCCCAGCCCATGCCAGGTGTCACCGGGCCGCCCAGCTGCTCTACGAGCCCGTCGTAGCGCCCACCGCCGCCAACCCCGCTCTGGGCGCCCAAAGCGTCGCTCGTGAACTCGAACACCGTGCGCGTGTAGTAGTCCAAGCCGCGCACCAAAGTCGCGTCCACCTCATAGCTCACACCTGCTCTGTCGAGCAGCTCGCGCACCGCGGCGAAGTGCTCAACGTCCTCGACGTCGAGCTCATCAAGCAGCCGCGGAGCGTCGCGCATCACAGCAATCGTGCCCTCATCCGCCGAGTCAAACGCACGCAGGGGATTCAGATCGATGCGCTCCCTCACCTCCGCCGACAGGCTCTGCTCGTTTGCGCGCAAGTGGCCCTGCAATCGCTCGCGATAGCGCTGACGGCTCTCACTGCCGCCGAGGCTCGACAGGCGCAAGCGCACATCCCTCACCCCCATCTCCTCGAGCAAGGCGCCGAGCAGCACGATCGACTCTGCGTCGAGCGCCGGGTCCTCAGAGCCCAGCGCCTCGGCGCCCACCTGCCAGAACTGGCGGTAGCGCCCTGCCTGCGCACGCTCATAGCGGAAGAAGCTCGACAGGTACCAGAGCTTCACCGGCTGGGGCTGCTTGTGCATCCCGTGCTCCACATACGCCCTGCACACGGGCGCCGTGCCCTCCGGGCGCAGCGTAAGCGAGCGTCCGCCGCCGTCGGTGAGCGTGTACATCTCCTTCTGCACGATGTCCGTCGAAGAGCCAACCCCGCGCGCGAACAGCTCGGTGGCCTCGAATGCGGGAGTCTCGATCCGCTGATACCCCGCTCCCTCAAGGATCGAGCGTGCACGGGCCTCCAGTGCGGCACGCATCGTCGCCTGCTCGCCGAGCACGTCAAACGTGCCCCGTGGCGCCTTGATCTGCTCGCTGCTCAACTTCCCTGCGCTCGCAACGGCGAGGGGCTCATCGCGGAGGCGCGCAGCTCGCTCAGGAATGGGTTTGCCTCCCACTCGCGGCCGAGGGTCGTCACGCCCATATGCCCGGGATAAACCACCGTGTCGCGCTCGAAGCGCTCCATCAGCAATCCAATCGAGCGCTCGAGCGTCGGCCAATCTCCGCCAGGCAAGTCCACGCGGCCAACCGAGCCCTGAAACAGCACGTCGCCGGAGAGCAGCACAGGTGCGGAAGTGAATGAGCCAGCGCCCTCGCCGATGACCGGCCTCTGGGAGTTCGAGGAGGCAGCATCACCGTCAGCCGGAAGCATCGCCGTGGCGATCGCATACGTCACGTGGCCCGGACTATGCCCCGGGGTGAACACCACCTCGACGTCCAAGCCGGCGAGCTGCAGTCGCTCGCCGCCCTTCACGGTGTGCTCCGCCTGCCAGCTCTCAAACGGTCCGAACCCCGGCATCGTCCATTTGGTGATGTCCGCAAGCACCCCCAGCTCGATCTCGGGGCAATACACTGGAGCGCCCGTCTGCCTCGCAATCGGAGCCACCGCTCCAACATGATCAAAGTGACAGTGGGTGATCAAGATCGCCTCGATCTCCACGCCAAGCGCACTTGCAGCATCGAGCAGGCGCTGGGACTCATCTCCGGGGTCAATCATCACCGCGCGGGTTGCCTCTGCGTCTGAGCGCACGAGATAGGCGTTCTCTTGGATGGGCCCCACACTGAACGCGCGCACGTCGCTCATTTCACGCCCGCCCCACCCGTCTGCTTGGCCTTATTGGCAATCTTGCGCTTGTACAGCCACGTATCTGTGTAGTAGCTGATCGGCACATAAGCAATCAGCACAATCGGGAACAGCGCTATCGCCTCGTTGGGCTTTTTCAACAGCAGGATGCTTATCAAAAGCATCAAAACCGCCGCCGCCATCGCCCGATAGAACGCTCCACGCCACGTCGGCTCGCGTTCCAGGCGGTCCAGACGCTTGTCCTTTGCGGAGCCTGACGCCCCACCCTTGCCGGTCTTCTCTGCCGTCGTCGGCCTACGTCCGGTGCGCCCGCGCGACTCCACCACACCAGCCGCGTTGCCACGATGCTTGGTCTGCCGCTTGCGCTTCGTTTGGGCCATGTCGCGCCTTGTCTCGTGGTCTCTACACGGAATAGCTGCATCCCGTCAGCACTACGGGACAACTAGAACCCTAGTGCGTTCTCGATCACGTGCACGTCGGGATCGAAGCCAATGAGCGGAATCTCTGGGGGAAAGCCCTCCAGAGCCGCTCTTGGTGCGAGACCCACCAGCTCCGCACGCACCACCTCAGCGTGCTTGCCCACCGCCTCCAACACTGCCCGCAACGGAAGCTCCAATGGGCGCTCCACGTTCATCGACACCTGACCAACGCCCCGCTCGCGCAACGACACACCGATCGCGCGTACGCCCGGCAAACCCTCTGCGCCGCCCTCACGAATCAGGCTCGCAACACGGCTCGCCTCAGCAACACCGGCGGGCGCAGCTAGCTCGAGGTTGAACGCCACTAGCGGCTCCCTTGCCGCCACGAGCGTCGCTCCCGCAGTGGAGTGCATCCGCAGTGGCCCGAAGTCAGGACGTAGCCCGCCCGCCTTGAGACGCTCCGCCAGTCCACCCACACCGCCCCGACGCAACTCCGCACGCGCCCGGCCCTGCGTGAGCTCTCCATAGAGGAACACGGGTACCTCGAGTCGTTTGCCCATCTCCTCAGCCACCACCAGAGCCATCGCGCACGCAGCCCCGCGCTGAGCACGGTCGAGATACACAATCGGCATCACGTCAACCGCTCCCACATGCGGGTGTTGACCGAGGTTGGCCAGGTCGCGGCTCTTGCCTACATCGATCCGCTCGATGGCCGCTCGTGCGCCCGCAAGCAACGCCTCCGCCAGTGTGCGTGGCTGGCCAGCCAGGGTGAACACCGAGCGGTGGTGGTCTGCGTCGGAGTGCACATCCAGCAGGCGGGCGCCACCGCTAGCCACGAAAGCCCTAGCGACCGCCTCGATCATCGCTGGATCTCGACCCTCAGAGACATTGGGGACTGCTAGCAGTGGCAGATTGTGAATGTTGGGTGGCATCAGAAGGACGGGCGGGGAAGCAGAGTGATCGAGCCCCGCAGGCTAAACTCCGCGCTCCCGCCGGAGTAGCTCAGCTGGTTAGAGCAGCGGAATCATAATCCGCGTGTCGGGGGTTCGAGTCCCTCCTCCGGCATCGCCTTTATGCCCGCAAATCCAAGCTTTTGGTGCTTGGTGGGCGTGAGCTCATCGCTAGCACCCCCGGCCTCTGCAGCGGGGTCCGGCTCAGGCCTTATCGTGCGCGCATGGCACGGACCAGGCTCTATCGCGAAGGGAAGCTAACGCTCGAGGACTTCCCGGTCAAAGACATCTCCGAACATCTCGAGGACGAGAGCGCCTGTGTGTGGCTTGACTACTGCGCCCCAACCGAGGCGGAGCTCGCAACCATCGCCGAGGAGTTCAAACTGCATCCCCTGGCGGTCGAGGGTGCGATCAACAAGCATCAGCGCGCCAAGCTCGACCGCTACGACTCTCATCTGTTCCTGAGCGCCTATGCCGTGAAGCTGGATACCGACTCCGGCGAGCTGCGCACGAGCGAAATCGGGGTATTCGTCACACCAAATGCGCTCGTCACAGTCCGCAAGGACGAGGGTGTGGCGATCGACTCGGTCCTCGCTCGCTGGGACGAGTCCAAGGAACTTGCCAAGTACGGAGTGTCTTTCCTGCTCTGGGGCTTGCTGGACGACATCGTGGACGGGCACTTCGAGGCAGTGCAGTCGCTGGACGCGGAGATCGAGGCGCTCGAGGACCTGCTGTTCGACGACGCCCCACGCAACACCGAGGTCCAGCGCCGGTCATTTGAGTTTCGCAAGAGCCTTGTCCTACTTCGACGACTCGTGCTTCCGATGCGCGAGGTCGTCAACTCACTGATGCGCCGCGACCTGCACGTTGTCAACGCGGAAATGACTCCCTATTACCAGGACGTCTATGACCACGTGCTGCGTGCAACCGAATGGACTGAGTCGTTGCGCGACCTTGTGACCACCATCCTTGAGACCAACCTCACCATTCAAGGCAACCGGATGAACCTCGTAATGAAGAAGGTAACTAGTTGGGCGGCAATCATCGCCGTCCCGACCGCCATAACTGGCTTCTACGGTCAGAACGTCCCTTATCCCGGCTACTCCGCTCACTGGGGATTCTGGTTTTCCACAGCGCTCATCATCATGCTGTCGAGTGGTCTCTACTGGGCGTTCCGGCGTAGCGACTGGATATGAGAAGTACCGCATGACGCTGTACAATCCGACAACCAGCAGACAACCGTGATGCTCGAATGTGGTTCTCTTGGATTTTCAGTGTTTGAAACACCTAGTGAGTGAACCATCTCTAGCGCACTCACTCTTGCAGCGATGTTGGCCTCTCCGCGGGCCAAGCTAGTCCCAGTCCGCTCACCTCTACCCAGACTTGCTCTCCAGGCGCGAACATCACCTCCCCGGACACTCGAGCCAGTAGCGTTTCCCCGTCGGTATGGTCAAGTCTCAGCTGAGCTACGGCGTCGTGGCCGTGGTAGTGAAGCTCGATCACCGTGGCTGAGACCGCCTCGTCACAGGCATGAAGGTGAAGGGTTAGTTGCTCGGGACGCAAGAGCAGCCGGCAGGGTCCGTCGGGCTTTGGGGCTCCGTTTGCACGAAGGTCCACGACGCCGAGCGCACAGTAAGCCTGGTCGGCTTGGAGACGGGCGGCGAGCACATTCGCCTCTCCAATCGAGGTGGCGGCAGTGAGATCAGGGGGGTCGCGGTAGAGCGCACGCGGATCTGCGCGAGCAACCACGCGCCCGTGCTCGAGCACGGCGATCTGATCGGAGAGCGCCAAGGCCTCATCTTGATCGTGAGTGACAAGCACCGTAGTGGTGGCGGCTTTGCTGAGGATACGAGCGACGTCGCGGCCCAGCTCGCCTCGCAACGACGCGTCGAGAGAGCTGAACGGCTCATCCAGCAGCACGATGCTAGGCCGGATCGCGAGGGCACGGGCGAGTGCAACTCGCTGTTGCTGGCCGCCGGAGAGCTGATGAGGGTAGCGTTGCTCGAGCCCTGTGAGACCTACGAGCTCAAGCAACTCGTTGCCCACTGAGCGTTCCCGTCGCGGCAGCCCGAAACTGACGTTCCCGAGTACGGTCAAATGTGGGAAAAGCGCACCGTCCTGAGGGACATAGCCCACACCGCGGTGCTGGGGGCGGACGCTTCGGCGCCCGTCGTCGAGTACCTGACCGCCGATAGCAATTGTGCCGGCGTCGAGTTGCTCGAACCCTGCGATAAGTCGCAGCAACGTAGTCTTCCCACTCCCCGACGCCCCAAGAACCGCAGTGATCGACGCTGCCGGGACCGTCAGGTTCACATCGGTGAGCACAGGCGTTCTACCGAACTGCTTGGCGATGCCGCGCAGTTCGATGACGCTCATGGCGCGAGCTGTGGTTGAGCGTTTCGCCCACGGTCGAACCACAGGGCAAGCACGGCCGCTGGTACGGCCGCAAGGGCGACAATGACAAGCGCGTAGGGAGCCGCGGCGCCGTAGGCGACCTCGCTTTGGTAGGCCCAGAACTGAGTTGCGAGTGTCTGCACCCCAATCGGGGCGAGCAGGAGTGTGGCGGTGAGCTCAGTCACCGCCGTGAGGAACACCAGGCAAAAGCCGGCGAGGAGCCCTGGAGCGAGCAGCGGCAGCGTGACGCGAAAGAAGACAGCAGTCGGTCCTCGCCCCAGAGATTGCCCGACATCGGCAAGACGAGCCGGCGCTTGGGCAACCGATGTCTTTATGCACACGAGCGCCAGCGGGAAATGCATGATGGCGTAGGCGACGATCAGCAGCAAACTCGTCTGATAGAGACTGTAGACATAGCGGGTGGCAAAGAAGACGAGGCTGAGCGCGATGACCACGCCTGGGAGCGCCAAAGTGATGTAGGTACTGCGCTCTAGCAGCAGCCGGGGAGCGCTAGTGCGCCGAAAGGTCATCATCGCCACCGGCAGAGCCAGCGCAGCGGCAGCGCTCGCCCCGAGCAGGCTATAGGTGAGTGTGCTCCAAGTAGCCTGGCTCAGCGTGGCTGCCGCGGGCAACGTCGTGTGCTGGCTCTGAGCCATCCAGTAGAAGACCGTGGCTATCGGGAAACAAATGGCAAGCGCAACCAATGCCCCTAGTGCAAGAAGTGTCGGAGTGAGGGTCCAGCGCCACCGCGCTGGGGTGGGAAGTCGTCGCGGCGCTGTCCTGCTCGCGGCGCGGCGCGGCACGATCCCGTCCACCGCGAGGACTAGCAGCGCAAGGCATACGAGTGGCACAGATAGAGCGCCCGCTGCTTGAGAGT
>JBAPMC010000419.1:0-1677 GCA_049278415.1 Solirubrobacteraceae bacterium | reverse complement strand
CGTCAAGCCCTTATCGCGGTAGGCGGCGTCCCACGCCTTCAGGTAGGGGAGAGTGCGAATGCAATTGATGCACGTATACGTCCAGAAGTCCACGAGCACCACCCGTCCACTCAACGAGGCAAGTGTCAGTGGTTTGTCACCTGGCGTATTGAACCAACGCTGGGTTTCAGTGAATTCCGGTGCTTCCCCAATGTTCTTCAGCCCGTGTGCATCCGCAAGCAGCGTCGCCTCGCTGGCGTTGTGGGGCGCCACCACCGCTTTCCTCGCCTGCGCGAACTTCGCTTCGTGCCCCGAGATGTCGTGCAGGCGACTCTGCACCGCATGCGATTTCTCAAGCGAGGAGCTCAGGTTGACTTCGGGTATGTGCTCCGCCACATACTGGTCGAAGCTCACATCGGCTCCCCCGATGATCGCGATCGCTGTGATCACCATCACCGCGCCGAGCGTGCGCTGCAGCGCCGGGCCTCGGCCGGCAGCCCTTACGCGGTCGAACAACTTGCGCCCGCCGAGCGTCAGCGCCAGCAGCACTGCGGCGCTGCCGAGCGAGTAGGCGATCGCCACCACCACTGTGCGACCGCTGGCGGCGCTCACCGAGATCACCGCTGCCAGGATCGGCCCAGCGCACGGCGTGTACACGAAGCCAAGCGCGGCACCCACGAGCAGTCCTGAGCGAAAGCCGTCGCCCCTGTTTGAGGCCCCACCCACCCCGAACGCCGCGATTCGCGACATTCGCGCCTCCACACGATCGGCAAGCCCCGGCACGATCAGCGCCAGCCCCGACAGCAGCAGCACCGCCACCGCGATGTCACGCAGCGGATCAGAGCCCAATCCCACGCCATTGACCACGTCGGCAATTCCAACGATCGTGACGGTGAACGTGACCGTCAAGCCAATCACCACACCGAATGGCCGCCTTCTGCCACCCACGCCGCCAGAGGCCAGCAGCGCCGGCAGCACCGGCAGCACGCACGGCGAAAGAGCGGTGCCCGCGCCAGCGATTACTGCGAACCCAATCAGGAGAAGCATCTAATCCGAGAGCCTACGACTAGTAGCGGCTGCGCCGCGCCACACAGGCTCCTCGCGCTCGAGAGCTAAGCGAGAGCAGGACGCATCGAGCGAAGGTGCTCCACACGCGACGGAGGGAGGAAGCAGATCGATCGAAGATCGGCAAGCACCGGCTATTTGCGCGTCAGCGCTTCAGCATCACGTATACAACGGTCCCAGCGAAGGCGATCTGCCCGAACGCGAGCGCCGTGCCGAGATTCGCTGCGCCGAGCGCACCGGCAAGTGCGCTGGCAAGCACGAATGCGCCGAATATCATCAGCAGGTCCCGTGTCATTGGTTTGTCTGCGCCTCCCTTTCGAGGACGCTCACAAGCGCCTGCGCGTCGAGCCCGGGATGCTGCTGCTCGAGCAAGCGCTCGCCGGCGTGACGTCCACCCACAGCCCGCAGGCCCCGCTCGCCATGCTCGTCGGTGAAGTCAAGCAACGCGCCCGCACGCCGTGCCCGCAGACGTCGGTTGGCTACGTCGAGGCTCGCGCGGTGCTCGCTGAGCGCCGCCACGAGCTCCTGCACTCCCTGGGGCGGCGGCAGTGAGGACACAGCAAGCACTCGCGTTGTCCCTGCCTCTTTAACGCCGAGAGAGCGCAACGCCGCACTCAGGTCGCGCCTGGTGGC
>JBAPMC010000418.1:0-2201 GCA_049278415.1 Solirubrobacteraceae bacterium | reverse complement strand
GGTGATCCCTTGCCGCCTCGGGACGTGCTCGCCTCGCCTGCGTCAAGCTAGACTCGCAGCGCCCCGGCGGGGTTCCCGAGCGGTCAAAGGGGACGCGCTGTAAACGCGTTGGCTCAGCCTTCGCAGGTTCGAATCCTGCCCCCGCCATACTTCCGGTCAATCCCCGAGACGTTGCGCAAGCTCGCGCGCCTCGGGGGTGCTGACCGTTACGTGTTCAAGAGCGCCTTGGTTGCGAACAGCAAATGAGAGGGCGGGAACACCGCGTCGTACCACCCATGCTTGATCCAAACGGATTGAACGACACACGTAGTAAAGCCAGGGCAAGCGCAACCCAACCTTGAGCCCAGCGCGCATAACGTCGTATAGAGGATCCTCGACCAGTTGCACCTCGCTGACCTCAGAAATGGGGACGCAAATGTTCCTAAGCAGCCCAAGCGCCTTCTCCAACGGCGTTAGGCGAATCTCGATCTTTTCCTCAGAGAGGTGCACGCGCACGGCTGAGAGGGTAATCAAGTGGTAGGGCAAACCCTGCTCGGGTTGCCAACTCAAAGCGCAGTCAGAAGGGAGTTCCGCCATGGAGTCCTCCAACCCCACCCGCGTGCTCGTCATTGCCCACAAGACCGCCGCCACGCAGCCGCTGCTCGATGCTGTGCGGGAGCGAGCACAGCGGGGTCCATGCACGTTCATGCTGCTGGTGCCCAATCCTGCGCACGGCTTGCACCGGGTTGTGGATCCTGAGGATCAGGGAGAAAGCCAAGCCGACGGAGTGCTCGAGCAGGCGCTACCGGTTTTGAGCGAAGCAGCTGGAACGCGTGTGGAGGGCATCATCGGCGACGCCGATCCAGTGGCCGCCATACACGACGCAATCAACCTGCGGGGCTTTGACGAGATCATCATCTCAACGCTCAGCCCGCGCCTCTCACGCTGGCTGAAGCTCGACCTTCCCAGCAAGGTATCGGGGATGGGCCTGCCCGTTACAACCGTAACCCCCACCGACGACGTCGAGGCGGTCGCGGCGGCTGAGCACTGAAGCCGCGAGCGACACGTTCGCTTCACGCCACTCCCTGGAGGCTGACGCTTGTCTGTAGACCTTCCGTCTGCGGCGAGCGACAGTGTGGGTCATGGAGCTTGTCCGCGAGCAGTTCGCTGCAAACTTGCGCCGCCATCGGACGCGAGTTGGACTCTCCCAGGAGGCCCTCGCGGACGTGTGCGACTTGCACCGAACTGAGATCAGCCTGCTGGAGCGTTGCAAGCGCTCGCCGCGACTGGAGACGATCGTGATCCTCTCACGGGGTCTCGAGCTCTCCTCTCCCGCCGAACTGCTCGACGGGATTAGCTGAGACCCACCGGAATACGGTGCACTAGAGCTCGAGCCGATCGAAGCTCGAAGCCGCTCGTGTGGCGAACACGAAGTCACCGACGCGATGGATCAAGCCGGCCGCCTGCAGGCTTTCCAGACCGTCAATCGCCTCCAGGCGCGAGGCGCTCAGTTGGCGTACAACCTCCTCCACCGACCACAGGCTCCCAGCGTCGAAATTGAGAAGGAGACCGAGTATCGCTCCCTCCGCCTGGCTGCCCTGCTCCGCTGTGATGCAATTGCCCTCTACATCCATCTGTCCGGCCCTCCTTTGCGCCGAGACCCCAGCTACCACCACAAGCAGGTCGCCGAAGCCGTCCTTTCGTAGACGTCAAAAAGCTACTCAGACACCCGGACGAGAAATGACGAACACACGTTCGCATGACTATTTTGGCATTGGCCGCCACTGGACAAAGCCGGACAGTTCCTGTTGGCGCATCTAGCCGGCACAGAACGCGTCACCGCATAGCGAAAGGCAGAATGCAAACTGTCCTCATAACCCAGAGGTCGCGGGTTCGAACCCACACCCGACAGAATCGAGCGATTCGATGAGCGAGATGCAAGGTAAGCAGCGAAGTGCAGTTGTGTTCGGAGCGCGCAATTTGGGTCGCGCGGTCATCGAGCTGCTGGTAAGCGACGGCTGGGCGGTGGCGGGGGTGGCGCGGTCTCAAAGCACCCTGGATGGCGTCAGTGCGTCCGGGGCGCTCGCGCTGAAGGCGGACGTGACGGACCCCGCGAGCGTATACAGCGTGCTGGAGCAGGCGGCCGCTGCTAACGGTGGAGTCGAGCTCGTACTGAACGCAGCCGCCGCATACGGCGGCGAGCGCACCGGACCCTTCGGCGG
>JBAPMC010000417.1:0-6273 GCA_049278415.1 Solirubrobacteraceae bacterium | reverse complement strand
AAGGAAGGATCTCCCGCTCGTGGCGCCTGACGAAGGCGGCGTGGACGGTTGTACGACACGATCGCGCGCTTTTGATCCTGGCGATGATCTCGGGACTGTTTGGCGCCGCGTCTGTCGCCGTGATCTTCGGGCTGACCGGCTTCTACGGACACCGGCATTTCAACGAGGGACACCTCGCACTGATCGCTCTGATCCTCAGCTACCCACTGACGTTCCTCAGCGTGTTCTTCAACACCGCGATCGCAGCGGCTGCATCGGCGGCGCTCGAAGGCAGGAGCCTCTCCCTCGGCGAGGCGCTCGCGGTTCCCGCACGCCGGGTTGGGCAAGTCGCGCTATGGGCGCTGATAGCCGCCGTGGTAGGCGTCGTGCTCGAGCAGCTCGCAAATCGGCTGCCGCTCGGGGGAAGCATCGTTGCGAGACTCGTGGGCGTGGGCTGGTCGCTTGCGAGCTTGTTTGCGATACCGATCCTCGCCGTCGATGGCTGCTCGGCGCCGGAATGTTTGCGCCGCTCGGCTCACCTGGTGAAGGAGCGTTGGGGTGAGGGCATCAGCGGCAACGTGATCGTCACCGCATGGACAGTCATCGTGATGTTCCCACTGGCTCTGATCCTGGGGTTCGCGTTGGCTGCGACCGGCGGTGATCCCGGCGCACGCGATACGGTGATCGCGGTGGCGGTTGTTGTGTTCGTGTCAGTCATCGCCATCAGCGCCGTCGTTCGTCAAACGTTCGCGGTGGCGCTCTACCGCTATGCCAAGACCGACAGCGCGCAAGGTCCGTTCCAAGCGAGCGACCTGCAGTCCCCCTTCGGCTCCAAACGCCGCATGTTCAGCTGAGCCGCTTCCACGACCCAGGGCGAAAGAGACAGATCACCGCAGACCCATATCTGCGGTAGCCCATCTTCCTCGTTCGGGGCTTCAGGAGGTAACGATGACCTTCACGATTTGCCGTCCAACATCTGAGAAGTAATTGGTGTTGTCATTGTTCCTGAGCCAAATCGCCCCCAGCGCTTGAGGTGCGAGATTCAGTAGCATATTCCCAGCCTCGAAAAATCCTGGGTTGGCTTCGCCGCCAGGCCCTCCTGGAGGCGTTGACAAGCCAACCGATACTTCGCGAGGCCTAGGTGGAGCGCCCCCTATGAATCCAATCAGCGACTCAACGTTCGCCTTGGCATCCACCCGATACTGGCCCTGATAGAGAGACAAGCCATTCGCATCTGAATAGGGAAAGTACTTGGGGTTACCGCTCCACCTGCCATCTGAGCGCGTATCGGTCCATAGACGATTCCCTGGCGCAACGGAAAGACCGGTGCTGACCCACGGAGCATTGGCTGGGACCGTGACAGTCTTCTGACTGACCACAGTCTGGCCGGCGGCTCTTATTGACGCCGACATGGTGGGGTCTCTCCATGCCGCTTGCGCCTTTGGTCCCGTTTTTTGCAGTCGTGCCTTGAGAGATGGCGACAGCTTGGCGGGAGTGATCGCGCCGCTGGCGACCTTCGTAGAAGTTACCGCGCCAGCGCGAATCTGATTGGTCCCGACGCTATTGGACGGCAGCTGTGTGGCAGCGTAGGAAGTGCCGCCCAACGCAACGAAGAGCGCAATGATCGCTATGTGGTGACGCTTCAGATAGTCCAACATGGGGGCGAGCCTAGCAAAGGGATCTCGTGGATTTTGTGCTCTGGGCCTCTTTGCACTGCTCACCGTGGCGCACAGCCATCCATACGATCTGCTGATCGCCGCCGCCCTACTCGGTGTGGGATCGGCCTTGCATCCGCGCCGCTTGGCTACTCCCCGTCAGGCCAGGCTGCGGCGCCCATCACGCCATCGCCGTCCTCCGGCTTGGGACCGCCCACGGCGATGATCTCAAGCCCTTCGGGACCTGCCTCAAAGGCCCGCACGACCTCGGGCGCCACGCGCACGACATCCCACAGGTGAAGCTCGAGCAGCTCGTCATCGAGGAGCACGCGCCCAGACCCGGCGACGACGACGTAGGCCTCCTCCTGCTCGCGATGGCTGTGAGCCATCGGACTGCGCAGGTTCGCTGCATAGCGGAAGTGACTGATCCCAAGGTCACGCGAGTCCAGGTGTTTGCGACCGAACCGGCCTTCGATCCCGGGGGCCCGATCGCCCACAGAGTCCTCGACTTCCAATAGGTTCACAGTAGAGAAACGGGACATAAGGTCTCCTTTGGCAGAGCGGGATGGTGGTCTGGCGGAGCGGATGGTGATCTTCGACCTGCAACCTTAGCTTCGCGCTCTGGCTTGCCGCTGGAATAACTGGGTAACCGCCGTATATGTCAAGCGGACACACGAGCCTTGAACACTGGCTTAGACCGGAAGAGGACGATGCCTGAGCAAGCTGGGGAGCTAAGCGAGTACGGCGCCAAGCGCGACTTTCAAAGCACGCCCGAGCCCGAGCCAACCCCCAAGCCCACATCTGCTCGCAAGCCCACACCCAAAAAGAGCTCCAGCAAACACTCCAAGCCTGAGAAGAAGGAAAGCGCAAAGCTGCAGGCACAGTGCATGCGCTTCGTGGTTCATGAGCATCGCGCGCGCCGGCTGCATTGGGATCTGCGACTGGAGCGCAACGGAGCACTGATGTCCTGGGCGATTCCCAATGGCATTCCCGATGACCCAAGCGAGAATCGCAAGGCGATCCACGTGGAGGATCATCCCCTCTCCTACATCGACTTCGAAGGGGAGATCCCTGCAGGCAACTATGGTGCGGGCCAAGTTTTGATCTGGGACCACGGCCACTATGACTGCGAGAAGCTCGAAGATGGCAAGCTCATCGTGGTCTTCCATGGTGAGCGCCTGCGGGGACGCTACGCCCTGTTTCGCACCCATGGTGAGAAGGACTGGATGATCCATCGCATGGATCCGCCTTCGCGCCCACGCGAGGCGATGCCCGAGCATCTCCTGCCGATGCTCGCCCGCCCTGGCAGCCTGCCGCAGAGCGATAGAGGGTGGGCGTTTGAGGTCAAGTGGGACGGGGTTCGAGCGATCACCTATTGGCGCCCTGGACGCGTGCGGATCGAGAGCCGCAACCTCAATGACATCAGCTCCCGCTATCCCGAGCTGCGGGCGTTGGGCCGCCAGCTGGGGTCCTGCGAAGCGGTGCTCGACGGGGAGATAGTTGCATTTGACGAGCAGGGAAGGCCAAGCTTCGAGCGTCTGCAGAGACGCATGCATGTGAGCTCAGAGAGCGCAATCCGCAGGCTCGTTGGCGAGACGCCGGTTACGTATGTGATCTTCGATCTGCTCTATCTCGATGGTCAGCTCACAGTGGGATTGCACTACCGCGAGCGCCGCAAGCTTCTCGAGCAGCTGGACTTGAACGGCGTCTCCTGGCAGACACCGGTCTACCGGGAGGGTGATAGCCGTGCCTTTCTGAGGGCGACTGCGGAGCACGGCTTGGAGGGAATCCTCGCCAAGCGCCTGGACGCGCCTTACAGACCGGGCGAACGCAGCGAGGAGTGGGTGAAGATCAAGAACGCCAATAGGCAGGAGCTTGTGATCGGCGGATGGATCGAGGGCAAGGGACGTCGCACCGGGAAGCTCGGCGCGCTGCTGATGGGCTATTACGAAGGAGCGGGCAAGGCACGCTCCTTGCGCTATGCAGGTCGGGTCGGCACCGGCTTTGACGAGGTGGAGCTCGAGCGTCTGAGCGCCGCGCTCGGCGCTCGGCGCCGGCGCTCCAGCCCCTTCAGCAAGCATGGGATTCAACCGCCCCGCGGCGCCCACTTCGTCAAGCCCGAGCTTGTGGCGGAGATCGAGTTCTCGCGCTGGACGCGCGATCGCATTCTGCGCCACTCGTCCTATAAGGGACTACGCGCAGACAAGCCCGCAAAGCAAGTGCAGCGAGAGTCACCCACCGCGGCTGCCACTGGGGTCACCGAAGCGACATCGTCCCTCGGCCAGGTTCACACAGAGACAGATAGGGAGACAGATAGGAGTAGCCACCAACAGCCTTATCGGGTGCTGCACGAAACCAAGCGTTACACCGAGGTTGAAGTAGACGGGCGCACACTGCGGCTGTCAAATCGCGAGAAGGTCCTTTACCCCGACGTGGGGTATACGAAGGGCCAAATAGTGGATTACTACGCCGCAGCGGCTCCTGTGCTGCTGGCGCATCTGAAGGGACGGCCCCTGACGCTCAAGCGCTACCCCGATGGCGTGCAGGGCGAGTACTTCTACGAGAAGCGCTGCCCGGCCCGCCGTCCTGAGTGGGTACAGACGGCAGCCATCTGGAGTGAACGGCTCAAATCCCGAATCGACTACTGCTTGGTGGAGGATCTTCCTACGTTGCTTTGGGCAGCGAACCTAGCCGGAATCGAGCTCCATACGAGCCTCTCTCGAGCGCATGACATGGAGGCTCCCACGTCGCTGGTGTTTGACCTGGACCCAGGGGCGCCGGCCAGCTTGCGCGAGTGTTGCCGAGTGGCCTTGTGGATTAGAGAGCTTCTCGGGGTCCTTGGGCTTCAGACACTTGTCAAGACCTCGGGCTCCAAGGGCTTGCAGGTCTATGTGCCTCTTAACACACAAGTCTCCTACGCTCAAACCAAGCCGTTTGCTCATGCTGTTGCCCAGGTGCTCGAGAAGGAACACTCAAAGCTGGTGCTCTCGAGCATGACCAAGAGCCTGCGTCCCGGCAAGGTGCTGATCGACTGGAGCCAGAACGACCCGCATAAGACAACCGTCTGCGTCTACTCCCTGCGTGCACGTGAGCGTCCCATGATCTCGACACCGCTCACGTGGGAAGAGGTCGAAAAGGCATCGCGCCTGCGGCGGCGGTTGGACCTCAGTGCCGAGCCGCAGGAGCTGTTGGAGCGCGTGGAGCGCCACGGCGACCTGTTTGCGTCGCTTCTCAGTCTCACCCAGACCCTGCCGGATCTGGGAGGCAAGGACGAAGGCTAACTCCACAAACGGGCCAGCGCCCTCCAGCGAGCTACGTTGCCGCTCCGGTTGCAAAGCGCAAAGGGAGCAGACCGACCGGCACGTGTTAAACCCGCCCAGCCTCGAGTGCGTTGGACTCGGTTGCGGCCAACGGGTTGCGGCCATCCCAAGCGCCCTCAGCGCGGTAGGGGCGAAATCGCACGAATGCTGACTCGTGATGAAACGGGCGGGCAGCGTGATCGCGAACCGCCGCACTGTGCGCCGGATGGCTATCGCCACAAACATAGGCACGCATCGCGGCGGTGCTCTGCCACAGGGAAAAGGTTGCGACCAGCGCCGGTGGGCTGGCAAGTCCGGTGGACGCCAGCAACGCTGGGTTGCGGATCGCAAGACCCTCGGCCGCGGCGCTCGCGCGGAGGAAGCGCCCTGTCTGGGAGAGCCGCAGGCGGCCAAGGGTCAGCACCGCAGCAGGCTCCGTGTCGTTCATTGGCTGCTCGTGTGTGAGCAGCGGGGGCAGTTGTGGCCATGCCCCAAAGATCCGCGTGGGCTGCAAGCGCACGCGCCATCCGTCCGCCAACTGCTCGGCAAGCGAATGGCTGAGGAGAAAATCGTCGAGGGCCTGGTCGCTGTCCCATACCGCGATGAGCCCCACACGACCGAGATCGGGCCTTGGCAGCAGGCGGGGACCCAACGGCGCGGCGATGGTGATCTTTGAGTAGCGCAGCCCAAGAACCTTGGCTGGACTGAGCCTCGTGCGCAAGAGTCGCATTGCGGGCAGCTTGCCGACGTCGGCTAGGTGTATGGAAGCGATCACGCGATTTGCTGGGTTCGACGCATGGACACGTTACTATGCAGTGTACCAGATGGTAACTTCAACCGATCGCAACGCAAAGCAACGCAACGGCGAGTCACGTCACAGGCTCCCTGCACAGGAGCGACGCAAATTGATCGAAGAGGCCGCCGCACGCCTGTTCGCAGAACGTGGCTACGCTGCGACCACCGTCGAGGACATAGTGGCTGAGGCGGGTGTGAGCAAGCCGATGCTCTACCGCCACTTCGAGTCCAAGAAGGAATTGCAGATGAAGCTGCTCGAACATCGTCGCGATGAGCTGGCGGCGGCCCCGCTCGACAGCTTCATCCAAGGCGAGGGGGAGACCGAGCAACGACTGCCCGCGATGATCGATGCGTGGTTCGCCCATGTAGAGCAGCACCCAGACACGTCAAGGACTCTGTTTCAGGACGCCACCGGAGACCCGGATGTCCAGACGCTTCAACGCGAGTTGCGACGCCGTCAACGAGCGGCCGATATGGCGCTCCTGCGCGAGTTCGCCCCCCAGCTACCCGAGAACGAGCTCGAGCCGTTGGGCGAGATCATCCGC
>JBAPMC010000416.1:0-18378 GCA_049278415.1 Solirubrobacteraceae bacterium | reverse complement strand
GCTCTGGGCGCAGCCGGCGGCCCGCCGATTCTTCCTGCAAACGGCGACGCGATCGCCACAGCAGGACAGCATCTCCAACCGGAGGTTGCCTTCCTCGCCGTGCTCGCCGGCGCCGCCACGATCTTCTTCGGGATCATCCCTCAGCCGCTTTTCAACCTCGTGCACGGGGTCGGCAGCGCGCTGGGCCTGCTCTAAGCGCCGGTGAAGCCACTCAAACACTCGTCGGACTCAGCCGCAGACAGTGAGGTCCTCGCCTCTCTTGCCGATAAATGCCGTGGTTGACAATGCAGCGGCAGATACAACAGCTTCGACAACTCGTGCTCGACTCGCAATATGTGGTCGACGCAGACACCGTGGCCAATGCGATCATCGTGCGAGCAACGGCACGCCGCGCGGTCATGGGGACCACGTTCAGAAACGACGTCCGCGGCCCCGAAGCCCCCGCCCCTCAAGTGCGCTCATTTCGCCCCAGCCGCCAAGCCCGCTCCTTTCGCCCCTGCAATGCGATGAGCTCAGAGGACGGAATCATCGAAACAACACCATGGCGGCGTCCCTAGCCTCAAACGTGCCCGCAGCCGCTAACCCGCATCGTCACAGCCGCAGCTCAACTGCGCGCGGCTAGGCTTGCGGTCTGGCGTCCACGACGATCGGAGGCAAGATGGCGAAAGTGCTTTACACCGCGGAGGCGACGGTTACCGGCGGGCGAGCCGAAGGTCACGGCCGTACCAGCGACGGCGTATTGGAGGTCGAGCTTCGCACACCGTCAGAGCTAGGCGGCGCAGGCGATGGCACCAACCCCGAGCAGCTGTTTGCGATCGGCTATGCAGCCTGCTTCGAGGGCGCGCTCGGCGTTGTGGCCCGTCGCGAGCGTGCCGAGGTTGGAGACGTGTCGATCGACAGCCGCGTCAGTCTGCTGCCAACAGAGGGCGGCGGCTTCAAGCTCGCCGTAGCGCTCGATGTGAGCCTGCCCCAGGTTGAGGACCCCGAGCAAGCCGCTCGGATTGTCGCCGCAGCACATAAGGTCTGTCCCTACTCAAACGCGACGCGGGGCAACATCGAGGTGGAGCTGACCGCAAATGGGCAGGCGGTGGAGTAGACAACTCTGACGCCGCAGCTCCTCGATTCCAGGTCCCTCTACAAGCGGCCGACGTCGCGAGCAGCGTCTTCGGCTGCTTGCAACTGACGCTCGACGAGGTCGAGTCCCGCGTCCCAAAAGCCAGGATCGGCAAGGTCGATGCCGACGATCTGGCCAAGCTCCTGCGGCGAGCGCGAGCCGCCTGCCGCGAGCAGCTCCAAGTAGCGCGGCACAAGCTCCTCACCGCGCTGCTCGTAGCGCTGGTAGACCGACAGCGCTAGCAGCTGACCGTAGGCGTAGGCGTAAACATAGCCGGGTGAGCCGATGAAGTGCGGGATGTAGGACCACCATGAGCGGTAGCCCTCAGTGATCTCGACCGAGTCGCCGAACATCTCCTCCTGGCTCTCGACCCACAGCTCGCCGAAGCGCTCAACCGACAGCTCGCCTTGCTCGCGTCGCGCGGTGTGCACAAGACCCTCGAAGCGGTTCATTGCCACCTGGCGGAATACGGTGGCTAGCGCCCCCTCGATGTTCTCGGCGAGCAGCGCCAGTCGCGAGGACGGCGAGCTGTCCTCTTCGAGCAGACGTCCAAACACGATCGTCTCGCCAAACACTGAGGCTGTCTCGGCGAGTGTCAGCGGCGTCCCCTGATGGAAGATCCCCTGCTCGGCGGCGAGCGCGAAGTGAACACCATGGCCGAGCTCATGGGCAAGCGTCAAAACGTCGCGCCTGCGGGAGGTGTAGTTGAGCATCACATACGGGTGCACTGAGGGCACGGCGGAGGCGCAGAACGCTCCCCCGCGCTTGGCGGGACGCACGGGCGCGTCTATGTAGCGCTCATCGAAGAAGCGCTTGGCTGCGGCTCCAAGCTCATTGGAGAACGACGAGTAACAGTCGAGCACGATCTCGCGGGCCTGTGCATATGAGTAGGTCACCTCGTCCTCTGTGACAGCCGCCATGCGATCGTAGTCGCAGAGCCGCTCAACGCCGAGCAAACGCGCCTTCAGGCGATACCAGCGGCGTGGCAGCTCGTAGCGCGCGCGTACCGCCTCGATCAACGCAGCCACCGACTCGTCGCTCGCCTCGTTTGAGAGGTTGCGGGCAGCAAGCCAGTTGGGGTAGCGCCGCAGTCGGTCGTCGGTCGCCTTGTCGGCCAGCAGCGTGTTGAACAGGAAGGCGCGTGTGCGCAAGCCCGGGGCGAGCGCCTCGGTGACCGCCTGCGCGGTGGTACGCCTCAGCTCGCGATCGGGCAATACAAGACTGCTAAGCGCAACGTCAAGCGCAACCGTCTCGCCTACTTCAGCGCCGTCGCCATTTGCCCCATCGCCACTATTTGGCGCGTCGGGGTCCTGTATCGCTTCGGCTCGGTTCGTGGCTGCCGGCAGGCGCACCTCGATTGCGGAGGTCAACTCGTCGAACAGACGCGACCAGGCGCTCGCGCCCGTGACCGACTTCTCAGCGAGGATCTTCTCCTCCGGTTCGCTCAGCAGGTGCTTGCGGTAACGGCGCACGTTGCGCATGTAGTGGGCACAGAACTCAAGGCGCTCGTCCTCGAGCAGACTGTCGGCCTGCTCGTCGGAGAGGGCGGCCCATTCCAGCTCGAAGAACAGCAACGTCGTCTCGATCTCGGTGGCGCGCTCCTGAACCTCCTGCATCAGCGCGCCGCTCGAGGGATCGGCGGTGTCCACCGAGAAGAGCAGGCCGGCATATGTGCCGGCGCGGCCAACCAACTCCTGGATGGTCCCCAGCTCGCGCATAGCCAGCTCGAGGCCACCGCAGTCGAGCTCGGCGAGCTTGCCCGCATAGCGTGCAGCGAATGCTTGCGCGCGCTCCAGCGACTGGGCCAGCTGCGCGCGTGCGCCGTCTGGGCCCCGTCCTTCGACGAGCGGATCGAGGTTCCAGGCGGTCGCCTGAAGCTCAGGATCAGTTGATTCAGCAGCGTCGGTAGCCATAGCCCGGCAGCTTAGCTGCACGCGTATGGCCTTCGTGGTAGTCGCCGCAAGCACCTCCCTGACCTGCTGGCACGACCTACTCGCTCGCGAGCGCCTTCAGCATGTCCAGGCGAGCCGCGCGCCGGGCCGGCAGCTGTGCGGCGAGCAGACCCGCCAGGGCGGCGATGACGAGCAGGATCAGCAGCGTGCCGATTGGGAACGACTGCACGTAGCCCGAGCCAGACAGCGTGAAGGTGGTGATCAGCACGGCGCCCACAACGCCGATCACGAGCCCGAACACGCCCCCGATCAATGCGGTTATCACGGACTCGTAGCGGATCATCTGGCGCACCTGGCGGCGCGAGGCGCCAATCGCACGCATCATCCCCAGCTCACGCGTGCGCTCGTAGATCGAGAGGATCAGCGTGTTGATGATCCCGAACAACGACACGATCACCGACAGCGCCAGCAGCACGTAGATGAGCGCGAGCAGCGTGTTGATCTGGTTAGCCTGGTCCTGCTTGAACTGGGCGGCGGTGCGCGAGCGCGCCTGGGGGAACTGGCTCGCCAACAGCCTGTCGACGGCGGGCTGCACTTGGGAGTCGCCGTAGCCCTTCTGGTAGGCGACGAAGTTCAAGGCGTCTTCGCGCTGGCCGAAAGCTTGGCGTGCCAGCGCGAGCGAGATCGTCATGTTGCCGAGCAGGCGTGCGTTGTCGGAGGCGATGCCGAGCACCCTCAAGGACACGTGCCGGCCGGTGGGAGTCAGCAAGGAGACGGTTTGGCCGACCTTCAATTTGTGCGAGCTCGCGTAGTCCTTGGTGAGGATCGTGCCGCTGCTATCGAGCGCCAGCAGCGTGGCATTTGAGCCCTGCTTCCATTCCACGCGGTACACGCGGCCGAAGCTCGCGGGTTCGATCGCGGTGACCGAGGCGTTGCTGCTGCTGCCGTGCAGACGCCCGATGGTGAAACCGATGGGCGTCACGGTGGCCACTCCCGGGACACGCCGCAGCGCGGGCGCCACCAGCGTGGGGATACCGGCTTCATTGCCCGCCTGGGAGTTCTCCACGATCAGGTTGCCCGCGAACGAGCGGCTGACAGCCTGGTCGATCGTGGCCTTGGTGCCGTCGGCAAGCACCGCCACCAAGGTGACGAGCGCCAACCCCACCGTGAGCGCGGCGGCCGTGGTGAGCGTGCGGCCGGGCTGGCGGATCGAGTTCTCCCGAGCCAGGCGGGCGGTGATGCCACGCCAGGCGATCAGCGAGCCGATCGCTCTCGCCAGAGCCGGAACTATGCGGTAGTGGCGTACTGGACGCTCACCCCCGCGCCGCAGCCGCACCCATAGCCTCAGCGCTCGCAGGCACCACACGACCAGCAGCACGAACCCCAAAGCGCGCCCCCCGGTCACAGCCGCCACAGCGAAGACCACGACGAGCCCGATCAGGAAGCGGGCGATCAGCTGGCGCCTGGTGGGCAGCGGTCGTGGCGGTATTCCAACGCCTTCGCGCATCGCCGCGAGCGGCGGCACGCGCGTGGCACGGATCGCGGGCGCCAGCCCTGCGAGCACGGTCACGCCGATTCCCACCGCCAGCGAGACGACGATCGTGCGCGTCTCGAGCACGGTGCCGCTGTCGGGCAGGTCGGCGCCGAAGGCCTTGAACAGCTGGTCGAGCGCGGGCGCGAGCAGGAGCCCCCCGAACAGTCCGAGCACCGCCCCCACGGTCCCCAGCAGGAAGCCTTCGTAGACGACTGAGCGCATGATCTGGGCGCGCGAGCCGCCGAGCGTGCGCAGCAGCCCGAACTCGCGCGTGCGCTGGGCGACGGTGATCGAGAAGGTGTTGAAGATGATGAACGCGCCCACCACCAGCGACACGTAGGCGAACACGAGCAGGAACGTGCGTAGGAAGCTCAGGTTGCTTTCCAGTTCGGAGGTGTCGTGGCTTGCCTGTTCGGCGCCTGTGCGTACGTCCACCGTGCGTGGCAGCACGACGCGCAGCCGGTTGCGCAGATCGCCGGGCGTGACGCCTGGCTTGCCGGCGACGTCGATCTGGTCGAAGGCGCCCCGCTCGCCGACCACGCGCTGGGCCTCGGGGAGGGTGAGGACCGCGATGCCCGCGCCGCCGAAAGATGCGCCGCCGCCGAACTTGACGACGCCGACGATCGTGTAGCGCTTGGCGGACGCGGAGCCGCCCGCGACGAGCATCTGCTGGCCGACCTTCAGCTTGGCGCGCTCCGCAGTGGCTTCGTCGATGGCGAGTTCATCTGGGCCTGAGGGGAAGCGACCTTGAACTGCGGAGAACGAATTGAAGCGCGCGGGCACCTCGGAGGCCACGAACGCTGGCGCGCCGCCCTTGGTGAGCCGTTTGCGGTTCACGTCGAGGAACGTGCCTGGCGTGAAGATCGAGCCGGCGGCCTGACTCACGCCCGCGGTGGCGCGCACCCGCGCGAGCATCGCGTCGGTAATCGGTGTGGTTTCCGAACCAGTATTGCTCCCGAGCACCTGCGTGGGCGTGATCACGACGTCATGGCCACGGTTGGCCGTCTGGAAGATGCCGGCGAAGGATTGGTTGATCGTGTCGGTGAGCACGTAGGTGCCCGCCATCAGCGCTACGCCGAGCGCAACCGCGATCCCGGTGAGCAGCACCCGCAGCTTGCGCTGCATGAAGCCTCTCAGCACAAGCGTGAGCATCAGCCCACGGACTTCATCAAGTCCAGTGCCTGCTCTGCGCTCGTCGCCTCCCCGTCGTGAGCGATGCGCCCGTCTACGAGCACCAGCAGACGGTCGGCAAACGACGCGGCGTGCGCGTCGTGGGTGACCATCACGACCGTCTGGGAGAAATCGTCGACGGCGTGACGCAGCAGTTCGAGCACGTCGTCGGAGGCCTTGGAGTCAAGGTTGCCCGAGGGCTCATCGGCGAACACGACCGAGGGGCGCGAGACCAGCGCCCGCGCAACGGCGACGCGCTGCTGCTGGCCACCGGAGAGCTCAGCAGGACGGTGGTGCAGGCGGTCGCGAATGCCGACCGTGTCGATCAGCCGATCCAGCCACTGCTGATCGGGCTTGCGCCCGGCGATCGACAGCGGCAGCAGGATGTTCTCCTCAGCGCTGAGCACGGGCAGCAGGTTGAAAGTCTGGAAGATGAACCCGATCTGGTCGCGACGCAGCTGTGTGAGCTTGCGGTCCTCGAGATCGCTGAGCTCGACGCCGCCGAGCTTGACCGATCCCGAAGTCGGCCGGTCCAGTCCGGCGAGGATGTGCATCAACGTCGACTTGCCCGACCCCGAAGGACCCATGATCGCGGTGAAGCGACCGCTTGGGAAGTCGACGGTTACATCCACGAGAGCGTCCACCGCCACCTCGCCATCGCCATAGCGCCGGCAGACGCTCTGGGCCTTGACGATCTTCTCCAACTCGTCAGTAGCATCCATAGCGCTCATTCTCACGTGGAGTCTAGTTTGGCGCCCACCCGTCTGGCGCCGCCCGTTCGTTCCATCCTTTGGAGCATTGCCCTAGTGGCCCTCAGCTCAAACCCAGTTGGCTTGAAGATCGACGCCCAGTTGGCTTGAGGGTCGACGGATCACCGCGTGGAGACGAGACTCAGTTGGCGACTCCGAGAGGACGCCCGACCGGGGTGTAGGATCGCCCGCCACCATGCACGAGACCACTCCAACAGTCTTCTTGATCGCCCGACCTTCGATCGACATCGAGGGGATGCGCGGCTACCTGGAGGATGTCGGCGGCGAGTCGTGGCTTGAGCGCCGGCTCGATGAGGCCAGCGGAGCCCCGAACGGCGGTGAGCTGATCGTTGAGTTCGGCGGCAGAGCGTGCTACCGCAGCTGGGAGCCGGGGCTGAACCCGAACGTGACCAAGGTGCGTACCGACCAGCGTGAATACTTCGCCAACATCCTGCGCTCGGCCCACGGGAGCGTGCTAGAGCACGCCAACTGGTCGTTTGCGTTGCGCAATGTGAGCCGTGTCTTCACCCACGAGCTCGTGCGGCATCGCGCGGGCTCGGCCTTCAGCCAAGAGAGCCTGCGCTACGTGCGCCTCACCGACATCGGCTTTCGCGTACCCCCCGCCTTGGAGCCGATACGCGACCAAGTGGTAAGCATCGTCGAGCAACTCGAGGAGCTGCAGGTGAGCGCAGCCGGCGAGCTGGGCATCGACGAGCAGGGCGTGCCCTTCCACGTCAAGAAGGAGGTCACCTCCGCGCTACGCCGTCTCGCGCCGATTGGACTGTCAACCGACATCGTGTGGACAGCCAACGCACGCACCCTGCGCCACGTGATCGAGATGCGCACGGCAGAGGGCGCCGAGGAGGAGCTGCGACTGGTGTTCAACGAGGTGGCACGCACCATGCAAGCCGAGGCTCCCGGGCTGTTTCAAGACTTCACGCGCCAAAACGACGGTTCGTGGGTGCCCGAGCACCGCAAGGTCTAGAGCGTTTGCTGGGCAGCGTCCCAGAAGTCTGTGTCTACGCGTCCATTCTGAGCGTGCGCCAGGCGCCGAGGGCAAGAAACACACCGAGCCAGAGGAGGAGCACGATCGTGGCGGTGGCCCCAGACATCGTTATGTCCGCTCCCCTGTCCCCAATGTGAACGGGACTGAAGTGCACTATCGCCTGACTGAAGATCCAGTTGCGGGCGCTGCCTAGTGAGCCGATGCTCGCGAGCAACGGGCTCGCCACGAGATGCCATCCGATCAGCGACACGATCGTCGCGGGCTTTGAGTTGGTCAGCGAACCGAGGCCCACCGCCAGCACGCACACGATCCCCTCGGCCAGCAGCACGAATCCAAGCCCGTTCAGGATGAGCGCGAAGCTCGGCGTAGGGAGGGGCCCGGCGAATAGGAAGCTCGCCGCGACAATGACCGCGTAGGCAACTAGGGAGATCGACCACATCACCGCGAGAGCGGCAGGCACACGCGAGGCGAACAGTGCGAGGCGCGAGCGACCTGTCACCACCAGGTCTCGGAACACGCCGGCCGATGTATCCCCCGCACCTGCCTCAGCGCCGATCAGTATGGCGGCCAGTGGACCGAAGAACAGGCCGAGGATGCGCACGCCGTCGGTGAAGCCGCCAATCCCACCGGCTGGTCCGGCTGTAGCAGGATCGGAGGAGTGCTGAATCACCTTGGCGACATACAGGATCAAGACTGGGCCGAGCGCCAGCACGAGCGCCCAGATCACCGTGCCGCGCTTCTTGCGCAGCTTGAGAACGTCTGCGCCCGTCATCTGGGCCGCGATCGTGGCGTTCATGCGATCACCTCCTCAACGGGAGTGTCGCTAAGCCTGGATGTGACCTCGAGAAAGCGTTGCTCGAGGCTCTGGCGCACCGGCTCGAGGCGAAACACAGCCAGGCCCGATTCGACCAGTGCAGCGTTCACTGCGGCTGAGCTGTCGAGGAGCGACATGTCGCTCACATCGGCGAGCACCACACGCAGTCCCTCCTCAAAACGGCGAGCCCCCTGTACCTGCCGGCATCCGTCGAGCACCACCAGAGCCCGATCGAGGTCGTCCACGCCCACAATCAACTCGTGGCGCGCGCCGCCTTCGGCGAGCTCTGAGATGGCGCCTTGCATGAGGATCTTGCCCCTGTCAACGATCGCGGCGTGATCGCAGATCTTCTCCACCTCATCCAGCAGGTGCGAGGAGAGGAATACGGTGCGACCCTCCTGCTCCACCATCGTGCGGATCATCTCGCGGAACTCCTGGATGCCACCGGGATCGAGTCCGTTGGTGGGCTCATCGAGGATCAAGAGCAGCGGGTCGGCAAGTAGACAGCGTGCAACGCCGAGACGCTGGCGCATTCCGAGCGAGTACTTCTTGACCTTCTCCTCCGCCCGCTCCGCGAGGCCAACTCGAGCCAGTGCTGGGTTGATGCGCTCATGCGCCTCCGGCCCACGAACTGCGGCGACGAGGCGCAGGTTCTCGCGGCCCGAGAGATACGGGTGAAAGCGCGGCTCCTCAACGATCGCGCCAACACGCGCGAGCGCTTGGGCGCGCTCGGCGGGCACGGGACGACCGAGCAAGCTCATACTGCCGGCGCTCGCGTGCGTAAGTCCGAGCAGCATGCGAATCATCGTGGTCTTGCCCGCCCCGTTGGGGCCGAGAAAACCGAAGGCACTGCCGCGCGGCACGCGTAGGTCGACCTGGTCGATCGCCGTACGCTCACCGAAGCGCTTGGTCAAACCGGTGGCCTCGATCGCAAGGGCGCTCTGCTCGACCTTGATTTCACCATCGTGGCTTGTTGCTGGCATCAGGGATCGACTCTCCTCTTCACACGGCACGGCGTTTTGGCGCGGCACAGGAAGACAAGAACGGGCTTTCCCGCATGCCCACCGCGCGCAGAGTCGCAGGCGAACATAAAGACCGCATGAGAATCACCGTTCCGCCGGACAGTCAACGGACAGTCAAGCAACCCAGGCACGCGCGAGCTTCACAACCCGTGGCACTCGTGGCCGACGAGATCCTCGGCCTCGAGCACGCTTACTCCTCCTGTGCCTGCAGTTCCTGCACGCGCCCCTGCAACTGCGCGGTAACTGTTGGATCACGCAACGTTGTCACGTCCCCGAGCGCGCGGCCCTCAGCGATGTCGCGCAGCAGGCGGCGCATGATCTTGCCAGAGCGCGTCTTTGGCAGATCGTCTGCCCAGATGACGCGCTTCGGCCTTGCGAACTTGCCGATCCGCTCAGCGACCACTCCACGGATGCTCTCGACCTCCGCCTCGTCGCCCTGTAGGTCACCCTGGAGCGTTACAAACGCAACGATCGCCTGTCCGCTCTGCTCATCGTGCTGACCGATCACAGCCGCCTCGGCAACGTCGGGATGAGCGACGATCGCCGACTCGACCTCGGCGGTGGAGAGTCGGTGACCAGAGACGTTGACGACATCGTCGATGCGCCCAATTACCCAGATGTAGCCATCGGAGTCCACCCGTGCAGCGTCACCAACGAGATAGGTCTCCTTGCCGAAGCGCTTGAAGTATGTGTCGATGTAGCGTCCGTCCTCCCGATAGAGCGTGCGCAGCATCGAAGGCCATGGTTGGGTGAGCACAAGCAACCCTTGACCTTCCGCGATGGGCTCGCCTGTCGACTCGCTCAGCACCTTTGCCTCGACACCTGGGAATGGCTGTGTGGCTGAGCCGGGCTTGGTTGCGGTGATGCCAGGCAGCGGAGTGATCATGATCGCGCCGGTCTCGGTCTGCCACCAGGTGTCAACGATCGGGCAACGTTCGCCGCCAATCACCTTGTGGTACCAGAGCCATGCCTTCGGATTGATCGGCTCGCCTACCGAGCCGAGCAGACGCAGGGAGGAGAGGTCGTACTTGTTCGGCCACTCAGGGCCCCACTTGATGCACGCGCGGATGGCGGTTGGGGCGCAGTAGAGGATGTTGATTTTGTAGCGCTCGATCAGCTCCCACCAGATGCCCTTGTGGGGATAGTCGGGCGCTCCCTCCCACATCACCGAAGTCGCCCCGTTCACAAGCGGGCCGTAGACGATGTAGGAGTGGCCGGTGACCCAACCCACATCCGCGGCGCACCAGTAGACATCCGACTCTGCTTTGAGATCGAAGACGTAGCGATGGGTGGCCGACACGCCGGTTAGATAGCCGCCGGTGGTGTGCAGTATCCCCTTTGGCTTGGCGGTGGATCCTGACGTGTAGAGGATGTAGAGCGGATGCTCCGCGTCAAGCGGCTCGGCGGGACACTCGGGATCAGCCACAGCGAGGATCTCGTCGTAGTAGACGTCACGTCCGGCCTTCATCTCGCACTGGGTGCCCTTGCTGCGCACGACCACAATCGTTTTCAACGTGGAGAGGTCTGCCATCACCTCATCTACACGGTCCTTGACCGGTGCCGTCTTGCCCTTGCGGGCAGCGCCATCGACGGTGATCAACGCCTTGGCCTCAGAGAACTCCATGCGCTCGCGCACCGCCTCGGCGGAGAAACCGCCAAAGACAACGTTGTGAGGAGCGCCGATGCGTGCGCAGGCGAGCATCGCCACGACGACCTCAGGGATCATCGGAAGGTAGATGCCCACAACATCGCCCTTACCTACGCCTTGATCCTTCAGCGCGCTCGCGAACCGCTTGACCTCGGCGAGCAGCTCGCCGTAGGTGATGTCGCGCTCCTCGCCCGCCTCGCCACGCCAATGCAGCGCTACACGCTCACCCCGACCGGCGGCAACATGGCGATCGAGGCAATTGTGGGAGGCGTTGAGAGTGCCCCCCACAAACCACTTGTAGAAGGGTGCGTTGGAGTCATCGAGCACCTGATCCCAAGGCTTGAACCAGTCGAGCTCCTCGGCCTGCTTGGCCCACCAGGCTTGCGGGTCGCTAGACGCCTGCTCATAGACCGCCGGATCATTGAGCAGAGCGTCCTCTTGGAAACCCGCGGGGGGCTCGAAGCGCTCCACCTCGAGCATCCCGGCAAGCTCAGAGTCGAGTGTGTTGGCATCGATCGCCATCGGCTAAAGCACCCCTCCTGTCCCCACTGCTCCGACTCTACCGCTCACCGAGCGGCATGACCGGTAGCACTGTACGTCCAAACGTGGAGTTGGTTACCACCGCGAATGACGCGTACCAAGCTGCGGCGGCGGTCGCAAGGCCTATGTAGCCACCCCAGTGCGTAACGGTCGTGTGTGGTCCCACGGCGCCGATTGCGAGCAAAATGAACGTCGCGGTCAAGAGCACGAATACAAGCAGCACCGCTCCGCTGACACGTAGGGCGGCAACCGTCATATAGGCGGTGAAGATGGCCCACGCCCACAGGTAGACACCGACCGCGTGCCCTACGTTGCCGCCAATGCTCTTCGCATAAAACACCTCGAGCGCCCAGAAGGAGATCCAGAACGCGCCAAAGGAACAGAACGCGACCGCTCCGAAGGTGTTACCGGTGCGGAACTCCCACATTCCGGCAAGAAGTTGCACAATGCCTCCATACGCAAGCGCGAGGCCGAGTACCACAGGTGTACCCTTTTCATTGACCAGGTTTGCGTTGAACATCGAGAGCACAAACGTGGTCATCGCGAATGCGGCGAGACCCAGCGGCGCCGGGTTGGCGGGCGCCCATGAGCTTGCGACGGGCCGCTCATCGGCGACGGGCGGATTCACGGCCTGTGCAGCACGAGGATGGATCGATGCAGCCTCCATGGGAACTCCCTTCACGCCGCCCCAATGCCGGGCGGCATTGATGCTTGTCAAAGCTTTCGATCGCGGTCAGTCTTAGCCAACCAACGCTCCCTCTAGTTATTCCCGCTGAGACGGTGCGTCAATCCTCGCTCCAGACCACCGTCGCTCCTATGTCAACGAAGCACGGAAATTGCGAGTAAGTGTCCCGCTCGCCGTTGAGTACGTAACTCTGGATCCGATGCATTAGCAATGTGTCTGGGAACGCCATGTTCGTGGTGCTGCATCTTCTTGGGAGCAGCGCAGACCAGCGACTCTCCGCGTTGAGTTGCTCGATCCCCCTGCTCCACGTCCTGAGCGCAAGCGAGCTGTGCGTCTGCGGAGACGCTTGCCCGATTCTCCTGCTCCTCGGTGACGGCTACCTGCCCGGTCCTCAGGTGGGCTTGTGCGCCAGGAAAAGGTAGCGGTTGAGACTGAGGAAGTAGTTGGGGCCGAGTTCGGTTAGATCTTGTGCCCATGCTGTGGCTTCGGCCTCGCTCACGCCGTTGCGATCGGGTACGAACGTGGCGATCAGCTCAAGCATTCCGGCGCTGTAGGTGTTGGGGTCATAGCCGGCGTTGAACAACGGCACGATTTCCCGGGCGGTGACTTCCAGTCCAGCATCGCGCAGCAGCCGTGTGAGCGTACGCGGCAGGTGAGGGTGAACGAGGTGCTCCTCCCACGCGGCGAGCACCCGGTCCATGCGCTCGTTGTTGCTCGAAGCCCATACGATCGAGTCCCAGTCGGTGTCAAGCACGAGCGCCCGGCCTCCCGGGCGCAGCACCCGCCCTAGCTCCAGCAGCGCGGCGGGAACATCATCGACGTACTCGTAGACCTGTGTGCAGACTGCGACGTCGAAGCTCGCGTCCGCATAGGGGAGCGTGTGCGCGCCAGCTTCTTGGTACTCGATCGGGCCGCTGCCGGCTGGTGGTCTGCGCGCCCTGGCGAGGGCAAGCATGTTCTCGCTGACGTCCACCCCGCAGATCCGCCCGCTCCTTCCGACAGCAACGGCCATTTCGCACGCGAGTAGACCAGGACCCGAGCCGATGTCGATCGCGCGCTCGCCGGGCTTCAGCGCGAGTGCCCGCAGGATCGTTTGGCGCTGTTCGATGACATCGGGCGTGGTGTAGATCCTCTCTACGCGCCGGGAGGCGTCCTCGTCGAATTGCAGTGTGGCGCTCACAGTTCGCCTTCGGTTGGTGAATGGCTCACTCTTAAGGAACGCCAGGGTACACCTGATGCGGTCAAGGGGCCACAGCCGGTCTCCTCAAGCAACTCTGGACGCTGCTCACGGATCAGGTCGCGCAGCTCGCGCTTCAATGACTCTGCCTCGCGAGTCACGGCGTCGATCCGCTTGACTGCTGGCGGGTGATCCGTCACCAGCCCAGGACCCAACCCGGCTGACCGGACAACATCGAACGGCAAAGGCCTTCCTGCCAGCGACGCGCCCGGCAAGCCGGCCGCTGCGACCAGAAACCCGCACCCGGTTCCCGGCGCAAGCTCCCGGTCCCCCTGCACGCTGGCAGAAAACAATGGACTATGTGCAACAACTGCGTGGGACTTAACTGCGTGGGACTTATCAGACAGGAGCGCGTCCACCACGACCCCCGTCGAGCTGCGCCTACCCCCGCTTGCGGCGCTTGCGCCTGGAGCCGGTTGCGGCGGGCGTTGGCGCTGGAGCAATGTCGGCGGCCGGCTCGCCACCGTTCCGAGCGCTCTTCGATCCCTTTGAGCCGCCCCCAGCCGAGCCACCGCCCTTCTCCAGCTCGCGCTGGGCTCGCACCTCAGCTTGAGTAGGCCACGGACGCGCCTCGCCGGCGGCCCAGGCGGGCGGATCACCATTTGGGTAGCGCTCCATCAACAGGATGCCGGTCGCAACAAGCCAGAAAGTGGGTATCAACTGCAGCGTGGTGGTGCCAAAGAATGGGAGGAACAGCAGACCGGAGAGAATTCCGAGCACGCTGAGCCAGCGTGGGAGCAGACCGACCCGCATTGCGCCCATCATCACCGCGATCATTCCTACGGCGAGCGCGAGCGCAGCCACGAGACCCAGTATCCCCAGGAGGATTCCCCCTGAGCCGGTAGTGAGCAGCGCACTGTCGACAGCCTTGTTGGTGAAGTTGCCGCCGGACACGAATTTGTGGGCTTCGATCACGAGGATCACCTCGTGGATGACGTTCAGCAACGCAACCCCGATCCCGCCGATGAGCACCAGCGGACGCGCTGCCAGCCAAACCTTCCTGCGAAAGCGCGTAGAGTCGAGGATGAACAGCAGCACTAGCGTTAGCGCAGCAACGGAGATGGCGGTCAGCAAGCTGCCGGCGATCAAGCCGAGGGCATGATGGTCGATGTACTTGACCTCAGCCGCTCTAGGGCTCACAGCGGGGTTGGGCTCACCGCGCAACACCGGTTCGAGCCCCTGCACGATGCCTACCGCGGGCAGTTCTTTCAGCGTGGCGTTCAGGATGATCCCGCTCAGGAGATAGAGCACACCGCCCGCTAGAGCGGGCACGGCGAGACGAGCACGCCGATCGGTCTCAAACGCTACGCGCTGCTTGATCTCTGCTGCTGTGGCCATCGGCACGGCAGTCTATGAGCTGGGACCCATCCCCGGAGCCTGGCGGGCGCCGTGAGCCCCTCGAGAGCACTCGGCAGACAGCGGTCAGCGGCAGATCAGGCGGACGGATGGACTAGCGAAACAGAGTGCGCTTGACGCTAGGATGACCACATGGAGGGTGGAGGCTTCGGTGACATGTTCGGCGACCCCGAGGAGCTTCAGCGACGGCTCGCCCAGTTTGCCGAGCAGATGCAGGGTCAACAGGCGCTTGCGTGGGCAGACAATGCGATCAAGCTCGCCGTTGACATGACCGTCGCAGCGGTGAACCGAGTCAACGTCCAAGGCAACGCAGAGGCTCAGGCGGAACAGATCCGCCGCGTGATTGCGCTCGTATTCCCCGAGGCGGTCACACTCGTGCGCGAGGCGCGCGAGGGACTTCAGTAGCGCGCTCCTGCCCGCCGTCGCGTTCTGATTCTCGCTCCGCCTCGCGTGAGATGCGCCCGGCGGCGATGACTTCTTTGAAGGAGCGGAAACGGAAGATGAACACGACCGCGCCGAGACCGACAATTGCCGTGAACGCCGCTATCGCAATCTGCTGGCCAACGGAGTAGGCGGCAACGACAGCGGTTGGGGCGCTCGTTGCGAACACCCTTACCAGCAGCGCCTGCTGTACGCCGGCCCCACCGGGGGTAAATGGAACGGCGCCTGCAACCTGACCGCACCCGAACACGAGCAACACATTCTCGACCGAGCCGCCGACACGAAACGCGTCGAGCAGGAACCAGAAGGAGATGAAGCGGCACACCCAGGCGACGGCCTGCCACGCCGCGACCTCACGCAGGTAGCGACGACGGTCGGTGAGGATCGTGAGTCCCTGGCGCACGCGTATCCAGAACGCCTTGACTCGCACCGACAGCATTGCGAACGCAAAGAGACCGAGAACCGCCAGCAGCGTGACCAGAAATAGCGTGAAGCGGAAGTGCTCGGCAAGGTATGAGATATCGAAGGAGTTCAGCTTGGAGAAGTCGGGCGGCTTTGGAAAGACGCCCTGGCTGAAAGCGAAGATGAGCACGAACACACCGACGCTCACATCGAAGACCGCCTCCACGAAGAAGGCTGCGGCAACCGTTGGATAGGAGGAGCCGGGGATCGAGCTGCGTGCGAGGAACAGCTTGATGACATCCCCGCCACGAGCAGGCACCACGTTGTTGAAGCCCACCGCGGCGAAATATGCGCCCCAGATCCGCCGCCACTGGAAGCTGACCGCTGGATAAGCCGCGCGCAGGCTATGAAAGAAGGCGCGTGAGCGCAACGTTAGGTTGAGGCCGAAGAACGTCAAGCCGAGCACAAGCGCGCCCCAGTGGACAGCCGCCAGGTCGGAGAAGAACTGGCCGGCAGCTTCTATGAACGAATCGAAGCTATGCGTGACCGAGGCCGTCGCAATCGAGACCAGGCTGTGCTGGGTCGTCTCCGCGAGAATGAGCGCCACGACCCAAGCCTACGATGCTCTGAGTGTCCTATGGTCGGCCCGGCAACCCCTCTATCGCTCAAACGACGCAGACGGACTTGGCCATAGATCGGTCAAACGTCGACACATAGGGTCGAGTCCCAACGCCACTCACCAATCCAGTGATCTGAGTCTGTCTATTCAGGCCACCGCGACAATGCCGGCGGCACGACGCTCACCGAGTCGCTTCTCGGCGGATTGCCGGCCTTGCTCTGGATCACCCGTGGCGAATGTCGCTATGTCGGCAAGTCCAACGATCTGACCGCCACCACCCCAGGTTCCCTCAGGGATCTCCGGCGTGAACACCCAGACGCGCATCGGGTCGCGGTCATACGCTCCCTGCTCGGCGTCGAGTACAGCCTCGGTGACGTCGTGCACCATCGCCTGGCGACGCTCCTCGTCGTACTGGCCCTCGGGAACCGAGGCGATGAAGCGGTATCGGGGGGCGCTAGCGCGTGTGCCCGCGACGAAGACCGCCTCTGGCCGGTGGACGAACAGCCACGCAATCTGCCGCACCTGAGGGTTGGATGGGTCGGCGCCCTCATTGATGAGCAAGATGTCGGTCAGATCGGCGAGCAGCTTCTCCTCGGCAGCCTGCGACAGCGCATCGGCTGGAATATAGGCATCGAGCATTGGCATGAGTCAGACCTCCTCCCGGCGTTGGCCGGTGTTGTCCATGTCCCGGCTACGCACTCTCCGCGCAGTCACTCTCTTCATGAAAGCGACCCTAGCATGAGTGACTCCTCTTATGCAAGCGATAAACTGGCCCCTAGATGAAGCGCAGCACGCTAAGCCACCATCCCTGCTCCATCGCGAGAACGCTCGACATCGTTGGCGAGTGGTGGACGCCGCTGGTCTTGCGCGACATCGCCTACGGGATACAGCGCTTCGGGGAAATTCAGGAAGACCTTGGAATCTCGGCGAACATCCTCTCTGACCGCCTCGAGGCGCTCCTAAGCGATGGTCTGCTGGAAACCCACGTCTACCAGCAACGCCCGCAGCGCCACGAGTACCGCCTGACCGAGAAGGGCGCCGAGTTGATCCCAGCCCTGTTGGCGCTGATGCAGTGGGGCGACCGCTGGACGTGGCAGGGCGGACACGGTCCCGTGCGCATCGTTCACGAGCAGTGCGAGCACGAGGTGCGTGTGGAGCTGCGCTGCTCGCATTGCGAGCGCGAGGCACTTCCCGGCGAGCTACGAGCCAAGCCGCGCCACCCCCTCTCCCAAATGCCCACAGAGGACCAGCCTGGACAGCTCTCAAGACGCCGCCTCTACTCAGCTAAGGACGGCTTGCGTCTGGGCCCCTGACGCAGCGCGAGCTACTAGCGCGAACGTGTAGATCCGCCGGGCAACAGCTGGCTAGGGAAACGGCGAGCTGGCATCCTCGAGCGCCTTCAACACCAGCTCGTCGTGCTCAGCCGGCTTGACCTTGCGTAGAACCTCAGTCACGATCCCGTCGGGATCAACGATGACCGTGGTGCGCTCGTTGCCGAAATAGGTGCGTCCGTACATCGACTTCTGAACCCACATCCCGTAGCGCTCGGCAACCGCGTGGTCCTCGTCGGCGAGCAGCGTGAAATTGAGGGCTTGCTTGTCGTGGAAGCGCTTGACCTTGACAACCGGATCAGGGGAGATGCCGAGCACGACAGCGCCGGCGCGAGCGTAGTCGGCGTTGTGATCGCGAACACCGCATGCCTGGGTGGTGCAGCCGGGCGTGTCGGCCTTGGGATAGAAATAGACGACAGTTGGCTTGCCCCGTAGATCCGACAGCCTTACCGGCTGCCCATCTTGGTCGGGCAACTCGAAGTCGGGGGCCTGCTCTCCTTGCTCGATCATGGCCTGATCCTAGTCAGCTCTTGCTGACAGCGTGTTTGAGAGGAGCTCCAAGTAGTGGCGCGCTAGCGCACGAAGGCCGTAGCGCAAATGCTGCCTGGCGCCGATTAACGGATAGACCCGGACACCCCAGCCCGCCAGAGACGGGTCTTGGGGCATCCTTTGGTTGTGGGCGCTTGCTACTTCGAGATGTACTCGTGGACAGGGAACTCGTGGATCTCTGGCTGAGCTCCGGTCCCACTGGCTTGGACCACCGGTCCGATCCGCTCTGCCGCGAAGCGGTCGAACTGGGCGCGTGACTCCCAGAAGTC
>JBAPMC010000415.1:0-3138 GCA_049278415.1 Solirubrobacteraceae bacterium | reverse complement strand
GTGTCATACGCCTTCAGTCGGATGCGGATCTTGTTTTGAGTTGTAGCTGCCATCTGAGTTCTCGGATTGTTGCTTTCTCTCGCGTGTGTCGGATGATCGCCTCAGGGCGCTGCCACCCATCTCCTCGAGGCGAGAGCGAGAGAAAAAGAGCGGATTCCTTTGTGGGGAATCCGCCTCCTCACCGCTCCTTACCGGCGGAGCTCAATTTCGTCGTATCGGACTGCCAATGAAGAGGACGTCCCGCACGTGCGAGGCGCCCTCTTGTACTACTCGATGATCTCGGTGACCACACCCGAGCCGACCGTGCGCCCACCCTCTCGGATAGCGAAGCGCAAGCCCTGGTCCATGGCGATCGGCTGAATCAGCTCAATCTCCATCTGAACGTTGTCGCCGGGCATAACCATCTCAACGCCGTCGGGCAGCTTTGCCACGCCAGTGACGTCAGTGGTGCGGAAGTAGAACTGCGGCCGGTAGCCCGTGAAGAACGGAGTGTGACGACCACCCTCCTCCTTCTTCAGGATGTAGACCTCAGCTTTGAACTTCGTGTGCGGAGTGATGGAGCCCGGCTTGCACAGCACCTGACCGCGCTCGATCTCCTCGCGCTTGGTGCCACGCAGCAGGCAGCCCACGTTGTCGCCCGCCTGGCCCTGGTCGAGGATCTTGCGGAACATCTCCACGCCCGTAACCACAGTGGTGGTCGTGTCATGGACTCCCACTATCTCGACCGTGTCGCCGGTATTTACGATCCCCTGCTCCACGCGACCGGTTGCGACGGTGCCGCGACCAGTGATCGTGAACACGTCCTCAACGGGCATCAGGAACGGCTTGTCAAGCTCGCGCACGGGCTGGGGGATGTAGCTGTCAAGCGCCGCAGCCAGCTCAACGATCTTCTCCTTGTACTGCTCCTCACCCTCAAGCGCCTTCAGGGCGGACCCAGTGATGAATGGGATGTCATCGCCCGGGAAGTCGTATTCAGACAGGAGCTCGCGCACCTCGACCTCCACCAGTTCCATCAGCTCCTCGTCATCGACCATGTCAGCCTTGTTGAGGAACACGACGATGTAGGGAACGCCAACCTGGCGGGCGAGCAGGATGTGCTCACGCGTCTGGGGCATCGGACCGTCGGCCGCCGACACAACCAGGATCGCCCCATCCATCTGGGCTGCACCGGTGATCATGTTCTTGACGTAGTCGGCGTGCCCAGGGCAGTCGACGTGCGCGTAATGGCGGTTCTCGGTCTGGTACTCGACGTGCGATGTGGCGATGGTGATCCCGCGCTCCTTCTCCTCAGGAGCGTTGTCGATCTCCTCGAAGCTTCGGGCTTCGCCGCCCATCTTCTCCGCCAGCACGGTCGTGATGGCAGCGGTCAGCGTCGTCTTGCCATGGTCGATGTGACCGATGGTGCCAACGTTGACGTGCGGCTTGTCGCGCTCGAACTTCTCCTTCGCCACTTTGTGTTCGCTCCTGTAATCGACTTGGATATTCGCCGCTAGTAGGGCGAACCTGGGAAATCTATCTAAATGGGGATTTTCTTGACTGCTGCCTGGTGCAAAGGGTCGCGCAAAGGCTGCTTGAACCGGCTTGCTACGCCGGAACGGGCTCCCCCGTGCGCTGCTCGATGATCTTCTCCGCGATGTTCGGAGGAACCTCCTCGTAGCCCTCAAACTGCATCGTGTAGTTTGCCCGACCCTGCGTATTGGAACGCAGATCGGTGGCATATCCGAACATCTCACTCAGCGGGACGCGAGCGTGAATTGCGAGAGCGTTTCCACGCTGCTCCGAGCCTTCCAGGTGCCCACGACGGCGCGAGAGGTCGCCCATCACATCGCCCATGAAATCCTCGGGCGTAACGACCTCAACCGCGAACATAGGCTCCAGCAGCACCGGCTTGGCGCGCTTGGCGGCCTCCTTGAAGGCAAGCGACCCGGCCACCTTGAAGGCAATCTCCGAGGAGTCCACATCGTGATACTTGCCATCGATCAGCGTGACACGCACATCCACCATCGGATAGCCCGCCCTGACACCGTTCTCGAGGGCCTCTTCGACGCCCTTGCCAACCGCGGGAATGTATTCCGAGGGGATCGCACCACCCTTGATCTTGTTGATGAACTCAAAGCCTTCGCCCGGCGCCGGCTCGAGATTGATGAAGACCACGCCGAACTGGCCCGAGCCGCCGGTCTGGCGCACGAACTTGCCTTCGATCTTCTCGGCGGTTCCACGCACGGTCTCGCGATAGGAGACCTGGGGACGACCGACGTTCGCTTCCACTCCGAACTCGCGCTTCATACGATCGACGAGCACTTCGAGATGCAGCTCGCCCATGCCCGAGATCTCCGTCTGGCCGGTCTCTTCGTTGGTGCGTACCTGGAAGGTGGGGTCCTCCTCGGCGAGTCGACCGAGTGCGACGGACATCTTCTCCTGGTCGATCTTCGTCTTGGGCTCGACCGCCACCTTGATGACAGGCTCGGGGAAGGTGATGTTCTCGAGCTTGATCGGCGCATCCGGCGCAGCGAGAGTGTCGCCGGTTACGACCTGCTTGATGCCCACAGCAGCGGCGATGTCGCCGGCATATACCTCAGAGACCTCCTCACGCTCGTTGGCATGCATCATCAGGATGCGGCCGATTCGCTCTGTGCGCCCGCTGCCTGCGTTGAGTATGCGTGCGCCGGCCTCCAATTTCCCGGAGTAGACACGGAAGAAGGTGAGCTTGCCCACATATGGGTCAGCCATGATCTTGAATGCAAGCGCCGCAAACGGCTCTGAGTCATCCGCCTTGCGAGAGACTTCGGGTTCCTCGCCATCCCCCCTAATGGGTTCCGTGCCCATCACAGGCGGGACATCCAGAGGCGAAGGCAGGTAGTCGACGACCGCATCCAACAGCGGCTGCACACCCTTGTTCTTGAACGAGGACCCGCAGAGAACCGGGGTCAACTTGGTGGAGAGCGTGGCCTTGCGGATTGCCTGCTTGAGGCGCTCCTCAGTGATCTCTCCTTCCTCGAGAATCAGCTCGAGCAAACCGTCGTCGTAGTGAGAGACCTCCTCGAGCAGATGCTCGCGAGCGGTGACAGCCGCATCAGCAAGCGAGTCCGGGATCGCCACGACTTCCTGCTCGGTGCCGAGCTCGTCCTTGTAGAGGAT